>CALVRF010000025.1 GCA_944358495.1 uncultured Bacilli bacterium | reverse complement strand
GGTGTTACATCTGGATTAACTGGAGTAACTATTGCATCATTATTTATTGGTGTTACATCTGGATTAACTGGAGTAACTATTGCATCATTATTTATTGGTGTTACATCTGGATTAACTGGAGTAACTATTGCATCATTGTTTTCTTCTTCAAGTTCTGCCGAAAGATTATCAAGTGAAACTTCACTCATAAAATCTATAATCCGCTTCATTTGGGCACCAAATACATTAGCAGCTTCTTGTTTAGATTCCAAATTAGCTTTTTTAGTTTCCAATTCTTTAAAATTAGAGTTATCTTTTTCCAGTTCTTTTTGTAAAGTTTTTATTTTTTTACTAGTATCCTTAGCTATTTTTTTATCTTCATTCCCTACTTCTGCTTGCAACTTAGACATTTCGGTTTCTTTAGCCATTGTCTCTTTTTGAATTTCTTCAATTTGACTAGTCAAGTTATCAATATCTCGACTTCTTTGGTTATAAATATTTAAGCTATTGCGCATATCACTTGTAATTTTTACGGCTTTACTACTATTATAAACAATATCAGCCATTACTGTTCATTCCTTATAATATTACGCATAACTTCTTTAACTTCTTCCCAATCCTCATCAGGCATAGTCTCTAATTTATAACCATTTTCAGTCTTTTGCAATATAGAGGCATGAATCGTCTCCATATTATTAGTATCCATCTCTTTAAACGAATATAAAACATAATTACTTCCAGTTCTATGTAAACTAAAGTACAATAACACTTCGGCTTCTATTTCTTCTCCGTTTTCATTTAGTACCTTTATTGTGTCATTCATGTTTTCAGCCCTCCTATTCTAAAAAACATTATATCATATTTGTCAAATTGTGACAACCTGTTTTTGACATTTCCCTAATTAATCTCATTTGCTACTATCAATAAAATCACCTAATAAAAATATTACATGTTATTTCCGGTAATAACAACTCTTTAAATCTTAAAGCGTCTTCCTTACTTCCCACTATACTACCATAATGAATGGGAATTACCATGCTTGGTTTTATTATATTCACAAACTCCGCAGCTTCCTTATAGTCCATTGTATAAGTTCCCCCAATAGGAATTAAAGCTACATCACACTTTACCCTAACATTATCGTCATTCATATCAGTGTCACCAGCCACATAATATCTTTTTCCATCAATATTCACAATATACCCAACCCAGTTGTTATTTTTAGGATGAAAATTTTTATTAATATTATAAGCTCCCACCGTATCAAAAGAAACTAACTCATTATGATAATGATTGTCAGGTTTTACTGTATAAATCTCATTGTTATAACCTAAGTTTTCCCATGTTAATAAACAACTTTCAGGCAGAATTACTAATGTATTTTCGTTAATCACTTTTTGCAAATCTTCACTAGATAAATGATCATAATGATCATGCGTAATAAAGACAATATCTGCATCATTAGTTGTTTCTAAAATCTTATATGGATCAAAATAAATTACTTTGTCACCAACAAATTTAACTGAACTATGTGCATTTACAATAATTTTCATTTTTTCTCTCCTCTAATTTGTATTTTTTTTCTTTTAATCCCTCTGATAAAATAAACACTTGCTATTACTATTATTAATAAAGACATCGCACATAAAATGACATATAAAATAATTTTATCAGATGTATTAGGATTTTTCACATCATCTTTTATTACAGTCACATCTTCTTCGATTAAATCATTTTCTATATCCGTCCCTGGCAACTCTTCTAACTGTTTATCAAGAGAAATAGTAATAACTGGTCTAAAACTTAATGCCTGCGTAACTGGATGATAATCACTATCAAGTCCACTAGGTGTAAATAATCTTACAACATCAGTTTCTTGACTCGGAAATATTATCATATCAGAATATAATAACCAGTCTGGATAATTACCATCACTTTCTTTCAAGCCATTCAACTCATCAAAGGTTATAATGTGGGCTGTATCCTTATAAATCCAATTATCAATATAACTAGAAAGACTATTCTTTAAATCATTATAACTAGCTTGCGGCAATAATGAAGAATCCGCTAACATAATTGAAATTTCATCATTATCCAAACCACTAGCCACAATATGAAACAAGTATGATCCATCTTCTGAAGACATTTCATCAGCCACCGGATTATAATACACTTCATCGCCTATAGCATACTTCAATAGCAAATGCAAAGTAATATCCTTTGGAACACCATAATCTTGTAAAGTATTATCATCTTCTAAAGTTTTACCAGCAAATATTAAAGTCTGCTTTAAAGGAACAATTCCTTCTTTATCTTGAATTTTCTTTTTCACATCTACAATTCTATCAGTCGGCTCAACTTCTAACGTAATATGTTTTCCATTCAATGTTTTTACAAATATCTGCATGGCCTCTGCCTTTAATGGGCTAAATAAAAACAAAGCACTAATTATCAAAATAACAAAATAAATTACCTTCTTTCCCATTTTACCACCTCATAGTTTGATTATAAATTAAAGTCCTATCTTCGTCAATAACTATCTCAATAAATTTTACCACATATGAATTGAACACCAAATTTATTGAAAAACAAAAAAGCGGACCGCAAAGGGTCCTCAGGGGGTTTTGGTCGGAATACTCACATAAACTGGTAAGTATTCCTACATAGACATATGTCTATGCTACATACAAGTATAAATTATTAGCAAATAAATGTCAATAAATCCAATTATCAAAATATTACTTTTTTAATCCAAATTTACCGATTTTTCAATATTTTTACGGATAAAATTATTAATAGGATTGACATAATCTTGACTATTTAAAAAGCGATTACTATCTTCTTTTGCTTGCAGTAACAAGTCATAGTCCTTTTTAACATCAGCCACTTTAAAACTCATATCTCCACTTTGTCTAAATCCAAATAAATCACCACTACCTCTAAGTAAAAAATCCTCTTCACTAACTTTAAATCCATCATTAGTTTCCGTAAGCACCTTTAATCTTTTAGTTTCTTTATCGCTAATCAAAATACAATAACCATCCAAATCATTCCTGCCAACTCTTCCTCTTAATTGGTGTAATGCAGATAAACCAAAACGATAACTATCAAAAATAACAATCGTAGTTGCATTGGCCACATCTACACCCACCTCAATCACTGTCGTACTAATTAAAATTTGAAATTCATTTTTTTTAAATTGCTGCATGATTTCATCTTTTTCTGCCGGTTTCATCTTCCCATGCAAAACCCCTGTTTTAGCTACTTTACCAAAAGCTTTTTTCATTTTCTCTTCCAGTTCATATACATTTTCCATATCCACATTTTCGCTTTCTTGAGTTAATGGAGCTACTACATAAATCTGATGACCTTTTTTTAGTTCATCCAACATCATATATAAAACATCAGTTATTTCTTTATTAGATTTCAATATCGTTTTAACCGGTTTTCTTCCCTTCGGCATTGAGCGAATACTTGATATATCCATATCACCATATAAAGTTAAAGCATAAGTTCGCGGAATGGGTGTCGCACTCATATACAAAATATCCGGAGTAATTCCTTTGTTTTTTAAATTACCACGCTGATTAACTCCAAAACGGTGTTGTTCATCAGTAATTACTAAACCTAAACTTTTATAAACAACATCAGCACTAATTAAAGCATGTGTCCCAATAATTACATCTACCTCACCTTTAGCTATTTCATCTAAAAGTTCTCGGCGCTCTTTAACCCGCATTTTTCCCTTTAATAAACCCACTTTTAAATTAGGAAAAAATTTTTTAATATTATTAAAATGCTGAATTGCTAAAATCTCTGTCGGAGTCATTAAAGCCCCCTGATAACCACTTAAATAGTTAATATACAAACTAATAAAGGAAACTATAGTTTTTCCGCTACCCACATCTCCTTGTAATAGTCGATTCATTCGCTTAGAACTTACTAAATCATCATAAATATCTTTTACGCTTTTTAACTGATCATTAGTTAAATCAAAAGGTAAACTATTAATAAAATTTTCAACCAATTTATAATCTACATTTCTTTCTAAGCCCATACCTTTATCGTTACAAGACTTTAAATAATTCATTTTCAACATAAACATAAATAACTCTTCGTATTTTAATTTATCAAGTGCCTGCTTTAATAAATTTTTACTAGTTGGATTATGAGCAATATTAACAGCCCTGTCCTTATCCATAAAATGATATTTTTCATTCAAAGAACTAGGAACATAATCTAAAATTTCTTCATTATCTAACACTTTATTAATAACTTTACTAATTTTTTTACTGTTTAAACGATTGGAAGAATGATATATTGGCTCAATTACCGTATGCGTAAGCATTCCAAATTTAATATCGCTGGCAGTAATAGTATTATGTTTTTTATCATATTTTCCAATAACAGTCACTGTTTTAGAAGGTCCCAAATTATTTTTTAAAAAACTTCTATTAAAAATAACCACATTAAAAATTTTCATTCCTGTATTTAATCTAAAAGACATTTTATTTAATTTACGAGAAAAATGATAAACGTTGGGCGTATTTTCACAAATACCATCAATAATAACTTTATCGTCATCCTCAGCCTCACTCATGTTCGTCTTTTCAATTACCTCGTATCTAAATGGATAATAGCTAATTAAATCTTCAGTATTATATATTCCTAAATTATTTAAATCTCTAATTGTATTAACACCAATTCCCTTTATTTCATCCAAG
This sequence comes from uncultured Bacilli bacterium, assembly GCA_944358495.1. Classification (GTDB taxonomy): domain Bacteria; phylum Bacillota_I; class Bacilli_A; order RF39; family UBA660; genus Coprosoma. The sequence continues at coordinate 10,653 of CALVRF010000025.1, read as the reverse complement.
TTCCGCATTTTTACCACCTTTTTTTAAAAAAATACAATTTACGTCTTGACATATTTTAATTTTGTGATAATATATTAATCACCAATTCAATTTATATTGGATTGGCGCTAGTGTAAACTAGCCAGCCCCTTTTTATTCTTTTATTTGGACAGTCCTTCAGGGGGTACTGTCCTTTTTTGTGTTTATATCTCTTTATATATTTTACCACATTTTAAATAATTTTGGCTAAACAATGTATTAACTATAATAATTTAACATTCTACAAACAGCCTTAATTAATGTATACTACTTTTTTCTAATTCATAAGTCGCCCTTAAAAATTCTATCGTCACTACAATATGCCCATAACAAACCCATTTTCTTTCCGGCATATAATAACTCCGACCGTTTTATCGTTAAATAGTTCTTTTGTATATTAAAAAGTAAAAAATCTATGTAGTTATCTCTATCCCCAATTTTTATTTTTACTTCATTTTCAATATAAGCAAATATAATTCCCAGTTTCTGTAAAAAATCATCCGTATTTTCAAGTATTAATTGATGAAGCATATATTCATTTACTTCTTCTACTTCCATATCAGTTTTAATCATTATTGGATTTTTTATTAAAGTATTTATTTTAGATTCTTCTAATTCTTCTTTATACCCTATTCTTTCATATTCTTCTGATTTAATTCTTTCCCACAGTTCCCTTACTGACAAATTTCGCGACACAGAAATGTTAATATAATATTTTATTTCAATAATATCATCCAATGATAATAACTCACAAATATGGCTCCAGCTTAATTTTGCAGATGCTGTCTGCACGTTTTCAAAGTTTAAATAGAATTTTCTCATGAATACTAAACTTCTAAGGCTATATCTTTTGCCAAGTTCCTTCGTTAACTTTTCTGAATATTCTTTAATTAACTTATTTCCATATTTGGCCCTTTTCTCTCCGCCTTAGGCCACAACTATTAATCTTCCAACTTCGTAATAAGCGTTTAAATCACTTTTGTTTTTTGAATAATATTTTTAACTAACGTATCCTTAATTTCCTTATAATAATTAATATTCATCACTCCTTTTTTTGCCCTCTATAAATATCATACGATATTAAAACCACAAATTCCTGCCCAAGATAAAAAAACATTTCTAAAATGTAATATTTTTCATCTAAATTTTATCAAAATACAAGCAAAAAGCCTAGCTTTCATTATTTGTTAAAGCTAAGCTTTTATAATATTCAAATCTTTTCATAGCATTTTCTTTGTTCATGCGCAAAAGCTCATCAGCTCTAGTCGGATTAACTTTCTTTAAAGTAGTATATCTAGTCTGCCTATTTAAGAATTCATCATACAGATCAAAATCAGGATTTTTGCTATCTAAAATAAACTTACCATTATACCTAAATGTTAGAAAATATCCACATTTCGTTGCCAAAGCTTCCATATTAACACTTTGACTCATACCACCTTTAATTCCATGAGCAATACACGGAGTATAGGCAATAATAATAGATGGTCCTTCATGCTTATTAGCTTCTTCAAAAGCTTTAACCACTTGCATCATATTAGCCCCTAAGCTAACCTGAGCCACATAAGTATTAGGATAACTCATCGCAATTCTCGCCAAATCCTTTTTACTATTCTTCTTGCCAAAAGCGGCAAACTCTGCTACTGCCCCAACCGGTGTTGCCTTAGATGACTGACCACCCGTATTCGAATAGACCTGACTATCTAAAACTAAAATATTGATGTTATCCCCGCTAGAAAGCACATGATCAATACCACCAAAACCAATATCATAGGCCCAGCCATCGCCACCAACAGCCCATATACTTCGACTTATAATATAATTTTTTAATTTTAAAAGTTTTGGATGTTTGTCATAATCTATTTTATCATAAATCTCTTTAGTAATCTTATAATCATTAGAATTTTCTAACCACTTACTAAATAACTCATCATTGTTTTCTTCCATGTATTTCCGAATATGACTGCGAGCCGTCTCATATCCAATCAACATTCCATAGCCAAACTCTGCATTATCCTCGAATAAGCTATTAGCCCACGGCACTTCATAAGGGATATCCGGCATCGAAGCTCCATAAATTGATGAACATCCAGTTGCATTAGCAATCATTAAATTATCACCAAATAATTGTGTGAGTAATTTAATATAAGCCGTTTCTCCGCAGCCCGCACAAGCTCCATGAAATGCAAATTTCGGTTTTTTAAATTGTGAACCTTTAATCGTTTCTAATTTAAAATTATCTTTTTCTTTAATATTTCTAACTAAATAATCAAATTCCTCATTAATAGCTACCTTTTCAAAAGATAAAGCCTTATTCCCTTTTTTACCAGGACAAACATTAAGACAAACTCCGCAACCTGTACACTTATCTAAAGCTGCACTAATAATATAATAATGATTCGGCGCCCCTAAAGCCGGCAAACACTTCTCCTGAATTGAAATAGGTGCTTTCATATACTCATCCTCATTAAGCAAAAATGGTCTAATTACTCCATGCGGACATGCGAAAGAACACATTCCACATTGAATACAATTTTCATTAAACCACTTTGGCACAATATCGCTAAGTATTCGGCCTTTAGCCACAGTATGTTTAACCGTACCATCTTCCATACCTTGAAAAGCAGAAACTTTAAGACTATTACCTCTACGCTCTTCAATCATCTCATAAATATTAGTAGCTTTAAATTCTAAAGAACTTTCAGCACCATTTAATTTCAATTCCTTTAAATAATTGTCAATCTCATAAATAGCGGCAATATTATTTTTAACCACGCCATCACTCTTTAAACCAAATTTATCATTAATAATTCTTTCTATATCTTTAAGCCCAGTATTATAATCCATGAAACCAGTAACTTTTAAAATAGCACTAGTCATAATCATGCTTATTTTATTGCCTAGATTATTTTTACGAGCTAACTCATAAGCATTAATTTTATACACCTTAACATTTTTATGATTAAGCAAGCTCTTATAAGGACTAAGCAAATGTAAAAGTTCCGCATCAGAGCGAATAGAATTAATGATTAAAATACCATTATCTTTAATATTACTAACCGCATCAAATTCTTCTAAATAACTGTCTTTAGTAATTACCACTAACTTAGGATGTGAAATAAAATAAGTTTTCCGAATCTTTTCTTTAGAAAAACGTAAATGACTAACCGTTACGCCTCCAGATTTTTTAGAATCATATTCAAAATAACCTTGAATATACATGCTTTTCCCAGCTAATTCTAATAACGTCTTAGCTGCACTAACAGTACCATCACTACCATAGCCATATAGTAAGAAAGCTTCATCGGTGCCACCAATTTCCAAATCTGTATAATCTAAGCTTAAATTAGTCACATCATCATCGATACCAATCGTAAAATTATTTTTAGGATTATCTAACATATCATACACAGCCTTAATCATCCCTGGTGTTGTATCCTTGCTAGACAATCCATACCTGCCACCAACAACAGTAATATCCTTATCTTTTAAAGTATTAACAATATCTAAATAAAGTGGTTCACCATTACTTCCTGCTTCTTTAGTTCGATCTAAAACAGCTATTTTTTGAACGGTTTCTGGTAAAACATCCAATAAATATTTATTACTAAATGGACGATATAAATGTACCTCGATTAAACCAATTTCATCATCTAAATAATTGATAACTTCTTTAATCGTTTCACAAACTGAGCCCATTGCCACAATGACCTTTTTAGCTTTAAGGCTTCCATAATAATTAAACGGTTTATAACTAGTACCCGCTTTCTTATTAATTATCTCCATATAATCACTAACAATATCAGGAACATTTTCATAAAATTTATTTCTTGATTCCATTAGTTGAAAATAAATATCGCCATTTTGATTAGTTCCTCTAGTCACCGGATTTAACGGATTTAAAGCCTTATCTCTAAACATCTCTAAAGCTTTTTCATCTAATAAACCGCTTAATTCTTCATCATCAAAAATTTCAATTTTATTATATTCGTGGCTAGTTCTAAAACCATCAAAAAAGTGTAAAAAGGGTAAAAAAGACTTAACAGCTGATAAATGGCTAACTAACCCTAAATAATAAGCATCTTGCACCGAAGAAGAAGATAACATACAAAATCCAGTTGCTCTAGTAGCATAAATATCCTGATGATCACCAAAAATACTTAGTGCATGGCTAGCCAAAGAACGCGCCGCTACATGTATAACTCCAGGAAGCATTTCTCCCGCTATTTTATACATATTTGGGATCATCAAAAGTAACCCTTGACTGGCTGTATAAGTACTCGTTAACAGCCCCGCTTGTAAAGAACCATGAACCATTCCAATAGCTCCTGCTTCACTTTGCATTTCAACAACTTTCACTGTATCACCAAAAATATTCCTCTTACCTCTAGAACTCCAAGCATCAATCTTCTCCGGCATTGGACTAGATGGTGTTATAGGATAAATACCAGCCACCTCAGTAAACATATAAGAAGCTCTAGCACAAGCCTCATTACCATCCGCAATAATCTTTTTCATAATTTCCTCCTATTTTTGACACTTTTCACTACTAGTTCCATAAGTCACTGTATAAGTATAATCACTACCGTTACTAGAAGTAATGGTCACCTTAGTCCCGCTAGAATAAAGTGCGTTTGTCATTGGGCTTTTAAGGTCGCTTTCAATATAACCCCCATTACGCAAAGTACTAATTGGTAACGTTCTAGACGCATTAGCACCCGGTAAAGAACTCGCATTATCAATCGCCCACATTTTCGCCCCTTCGATTAAATTAGTTTCCTGAGTCATACAAGTTTCATAACGACTATTTTTAATACTTCTATCAACGGTAATCGTCGTCACAATCGCAATAATACTTAAAACGACAATTACTCCCATAAGTTCAGCTAAAGTAAAACCTTTTTGAAATAAAGCTTTTAAACTTTGAATTTTGCCTGAGTAATCACCACTATCAGTAATATATGAACCGGATACCACAATATCCACATTTTTCACTTTGCCCACAGTTTTGTCATTAATGCCACCATCAACTTCAATTAAAAAGTTTAAATTATTTTTTTTACGATAACTAATTAACTCTTCAATTTTATCAGTAACATCGATAAATGGTTGTCCACCTTCCCCTGGAACCACCGACATCACTAAAACTAAATCAACTTCATCTAAGTAAGGTATAACAATATCTACTGGTGTAGCTGGATTAAAAGCAAGCCCTACTTTAATCCCTTTACTTTTAATATAATTAATTGTTTCCAAAACATCATTGGTAGCTTCAACATGAAATGTAATAAATAATGGCTCTAAAGCACTATATAAATCAATATAATATTTTAAATTCGTAACCATCAAATGGACATCTTTCGGTTTATTTAGCTTTAAATGCGTTAAAGACGGAGTCTTACTTTCTGTAAAATTTCCGTCCATCACATCGTAATGCATATAATCCGCATATTTATCCAAAGTTAAAATTTTATCTTCTTCATTTTGAATCTTCAAAAAAGAAGCTGATACCTTCATATCTTTCACCTCTTATTTATAAAATTTAAATAATTTTCATAACGGCTTAATAAAATTTCACCATCTTTAACTTTTTTCTTTACTAAACAATCATCCTCTTTATTATGCATGCAATCACGATATTTACAACCAAACCGCCACTTCTCAAAATCAATAAAGTTGTCACGAATATCACTATTAGTCATATTTCCAAAACTTAAAGCCGAAAACCCAGGAGTATCAGCGACTAATCCCCCAAATAAACTAATTAACGATGTATACCTTGTTGTATGTTTCCCGCGATTAAGTGCTAAAGAAATCTCGCTTGTTTTAATATTTAAAGAAGGCTCTAAATGATTAAGTAACGTACTTTTCCCCGCTCCACTTTGACCAGTAAAAACACTCACCTTACCTTTAAATAGCTTCTTGATCTTATCAAGTTCAGTATTCATCAACACCATATAACCAATTTTTTTATAATAAGTAATATATTTATCTAATTTTTCTTTTTCCAAAGCAGATAATAAATCAGCTTTCGTAAAAATAATAATTGGCGTAATCCGATTAAATTCAATAATTGTAATTAATTTATCAAGTAGATTACTATCAAAATCCGGACTTTTTAAACTAGTTATAATCATAGCTTGGTCGACATTACTAATCCGCGGGCGATTAAGTTCATTTTTTCTTGACAAAATATCTAAAATATATTTTTCATCAGCATCAAAATTAACAAAATCACCAACTAAAGGAGAAATTTCCATTTTTCGAAATTTTCCTCTAGCTTTACAAACATATACCTGTCCATCCTCCAAAGCCTGAACTGTATAATCATTACTAATTTGTTTAACAATTCGCCCTTTAATCACTTTCATTACTACCGCCATCAATACCAGATGCATCACTAGAATTTTGAATCATTGTTATGCGCAAAGTAGCTCCCGCACTCACTTTAGTTCCAGCTGCCATATTTTGATAAATAATTGTTCCATCTTTTTTGCTAATATCCTCTTGATAATTGACTTCTAAAGTTAAATCGTTATCAGTACAAAAAGATTTCAAATCTACTAAACTATAACCTTCAGCCGCGAAATCTGGATAAACCGTATAAATATTTGGGATAGTAAGCACAATCGTATCCCCTTTACCTAGTTTTTCTCCTGGTTCAACATCTTGACTTAAAACAACATTCTCTTCGGCATTATCACTTTCCGGTACATCTTTAGTCTCGGTTTGTACTTCTACCCCTGCTGCCTCTAACTTAGCCTTAATTTCATAATAATTTTTACCAGTATAATCCTCAATTGTAATCTTTTCCGAACCGCTAGATACCACTAAAGTAATAGTCGTTCCTTTTTTTATCGTTCTGCCAGCAGCTGGATCCGTTTCGATAACTCGGCCCTCCTCAATTTCATCACTAGTTTCTTTATCAGTTTTAGCCGCCACTTCAAAGCCGGCTTCTTCTAACACACTTTCCGCTTTAGTTTGTGTCATTCCCTCAACATCTGGAACTTCTACAGATGGTTTAGAAATAAACCTAGGATAAATAAAAAACGCAAAAACTAAACCGATAACTAAAAGGCTCGCAATAATAATTAAAATTTTCACCGACTTATTTAATTTTTTATCCTTTTTGTCATTTTCCTTTTCTTTATTACGATCACTTCTTTTCTCTTTTACAATGTTTTCATCATCTTCATCAAAGTTACTTTCTGGATATTTATAAACTACTTTAGGCTCATTAAAACGACTCTTATCAAGTGCAGTTTTTAAATCTTCATTCATTTCCACCACTGAATCATAACGATTCTTAGGATTTTTCGCGCAAGCTCTTAAAATAATGTTTTCAATTGACTGAGGCATATCAGGATCTTGTTCCACAATGCTTGGTATTTTTTCTTTCATTTGTTTAATTGCCACTTCAACTGGGCTATCACCTTTAAATGGAACTCTACCAGTAACTAATTCATACATCAAAATACCTAATGAATAAATATCACTTTTTATTGTTGCCGCACTTCCATTAGCTTGTTCAGGAGGTAAATAATAAACCGTTCCCATCACACTATTAGTTTGCGTTAAATCATTACTATTTAACTGAGCCGCAATACCAAAGTCCATCACTTTAACCCGTCCATCTTCTAAAATAATCACATTTTGCGGTTTAATATCCCTATGAATGATATAACTTTCATGTGCATGAGCAATCGCCGAAGTAAGCTGAAGCATAATATCGACAACCTCCGGTAACGTTAAAGCTCCTCTTTTTTTAATTAAACTTTTTAACGTTTTACCATCGACATATTCCATCACGATATAATACTTTCCATCATCTTCGCCAACATCATAAACTTCGACAATATTCGGATGATTTAATGAACTAGCCGCAATCGCTTCTCTTTGAAAACGCCTAACAAATTTTTCATCTTCAGCCAAATCGCCTCTAAGTACTTTGACAGCTACCTTTCGATCTAATATAACATCATAAGCCAAATAAACGTTAGCCATACCGCCTTCACCAATTGAACGAATAATTTCATAACGGTCGTTTATTTTTTGCCCTTTTGCTATCATATTACTTACCCTCCTTCTTCAAATATGCCACTGATATATTATCAGTTCCACCACGATTATTACATTTCATTATCAACTTTTGTAATTTTTCATCAATACTTAAATCACTATCAATAACTTTTTCAATTTGTTCAGTATCCAGCATATTTGTAAGTCCATCACTACAAAGTAAAATACCTTCAACATCAGTCTCGACATCAAAAATATCCATTTCGACATTCATATTAGCGCCTAAGGCTCTCATCAAAACATTTTTACGTGGATGGTCCTTAGCCTCCTCTGGTGTTAACTCGCCTGATTTTACAAGTAAATTAACTAATGTGTGATCGCTAGTAATTTTATACATTTTCCCATCTTTAAAAACAAATCCTGAAGAATCACCAATATTTCCAAAGAGTAAGAAATCTTTTGTTAGTAAAGCCAAGACAATCGTTGTCCCCATTCCCATACTTTCGGGATTTTCGGTAGTATATTTATACAAGAAAATATTAGCTTCACTGACTATTTCTTTAATAAAATTAATGGCATCTTCCTTGTTACCAACACTACTAATCGCCATAAAGCGCTTACCAATACTGCCAATCGCAATCGAAGAAGCAATCTCTCCGCCTTTATGGCCACCCATACCATCGGCAACTGCCATTAAAATTTCTCCTGATTTGTTTTTAACAATCGTTACACTATCCTCATTGTGATCTCTTATCTTTCCTGGGTCTGTTAAATAAGAATACTCCATTATTGTCCCTCCTCATTAGCCCTTAACTGACCACAAGCCGCACTAACTTCTGAACCGAACTCACGCCTTACAGTCACGTTTATTTTATTCCTTTTTAAAATATCATAAAACTTCATAACCTTTTCATTATTAGTTTTCTTAAACTCTATATGACTAGTTTCATTATAAGGTATTAAATTAACATAAGCATTTAATCCTTTAATTAAACTAGCCAATTCTAAAGCACATTTTTCATTATCATTAACGTCTTTTAACATAATATATTCAAAAGTTACTCGTCTATTAGTTTTATTGATATAATATTTTACGGCTTCAATAACCTCGTGCAGTTTATATACTTTATTTATTTTCATTAATCTAGTTCTTAATACATCATTAGGAGCGTGCAAACTAATAGCTAAATTAACTTGTAAACCTTCATCGGCAAATTCTTTAATCTTTGGTACAATTCCGCATGTAGAAATAGTAATGTGCCTAGCACCAATATCAATACCTTTGGGGCAGTTGATAATCTTAACAAATTTCATAACATTATCATAATTATCAAATGGCTCGCCAATTCCCATTAAAACTACATGGGATATTCTTAAATTCAAATCATCTTGAACTGCTAAAATTTGCCCCACCATTTCATCAGTCCCTAAATCTCTTTTTTTCTTTAAACGGCCACTTTCACAAAAGGCGCATCCCATATTACAACCAACTTGTGAAGAAACACATAAACTATTTCCATAATCATGCACCATCAGTACCGCTTCTACTAAATTGCCATCGGTTAGTCTAAATAAATATTTATGAACATCTTTGCCATCTTCTCTTTTAATAATTTTCGGTAAAGATAAAGTAAAATCGTCTTTTAACTTTTCAATAACACTTTTCTTAACATTAGACATATCATCAAAAGAAATCACTCTTTTTTTATAAAGCCAATCATAAACTTGAATAGCCTTAAATTTCTTTTCACCCATGTTTTCAAAGTATTTTTCTAAGTCTTCTACTGTTTGTCCATAAATGTTCATATTCCCACCTTACTTAATTATATCAAAAAAAAAGAAAAAATAATAGAAGTTCTATTACTTTTTCAAACTATAACCTTGCTTTTTGGCATTAGCCTCTAAAATTTGGTCAACTAAAGTACAAGCACCATTAATACTATGATAAAGTGTCGACTGGCCAATCACTTTACCTTGGTATTTTTCATAACTACTTTGAACCTTTTGCACTAAAGCCTCGTAAGCTTCACTATCTCTCATAACTGGAAGCTCTATTTCAGCAATATAAGGAATATAAGCTGAAGTCCTAACACAATCATGCATTCCTATGCTTTCATCCGCAAACAAGTCCTCAACATTACTGCAAGCAACTTTTACTACTTCATAAACAATTTGCGTACCATATTTCTCACGATTATAACTATCAACCGTTTGGCCTATCGTTTTAACGAATCTTTCATAACGTTCTTCCTCAGTTAATTCCTCGTCAATATTTACATTTAATTCATTTACCATAATATCATCTCCTCAAAATAAAAAGCCCTCTTGGGCTTATGCAGTGAACTCCATTATAATACAAATCACAAAGAAAGCTGCTCCCAAAACCCATGTGAGTCTTGTAATGAATAATTCGCTGCCTCTTTCTTTACGATTAGCAAATAACTCGTCATTCCCGCCCATTATGCTACTACTAGCTGTAGCTGATTTTCCGCTTTGTAAAATTACAATGGCAATTATTAAAATTGATACGATTATTAACAATACTTGCATAGTATTCCTCCTAGCTCTATATAATTTACCACATTTTCAAAGAAAAATCAACTCCATATCAATTAT
>CALVRF010000024.1 GCA_944358495.1 uncultured Bacilli bacterium | reverse complement strand
TTTGATTGCTATTTTGCCAAAGAACTTCGAATAAAACTCCTAGTCCTGGTAAGGTTTCTTCGGTATTTTCTTTTAAAGATGTTTCAATTGAATTCCTAATTTCTTTTTCGTCTGAGTTTTTAAAATTTTTTTTAATGTAACCTCTAATACTAATGTTATTCATTTTATCATATCCTTTCTATAATTGTTATGTGAAATAAAATGCTTTTTTATTCATAGTAAGGTATATTTTTATAAAAAAATAGTGTATAATGTTTTATAGAATGGAGGAATGATTATGATTGCTTTAATTGTTGTAGGGGTAATTGTTTTAATTCTTATTATTTATGTAATTGCTACTTACAATGGTTTGGTTAACTTTAAAAATAAGGTTCAAGATAGTTGGGCACAAATTGATGTGCTTTTAAAGAGAAGAAATGATTTGATTCCTAATTTGATTGAAACTGTTAAGGGTTATGCTACGCATGAAAAAACTACTTTAGATGCAGTTATTCAAGCGAGAAATAGTGCAGTTAATGCGAAAGACCCACATGAAAAAATGGAAAGTGCGAATATGCTAACTGAGGCTTTAGGTAATTTATTTGCTTTGTCAGAAAATTATCCAGATTTAAAAGCTAATACGAATTTTTTAGATTTACAAAACAATTTAAAGGAAACTGAAGATAAAATTTCATATGCTAGACAGTTTTATAATGATGCGGTTATGGCATATAAAAATAAATTAGAGATGTTTCCATCAAATATTATTGCTTCTATCTTTAAATTTAAACCTGAAGAATTCTTTGAAGCTACTGAAGAAGAAAAAGAAGCACCAAAAGTTCAATTTTAATTATTGTTTTTAAACCAAGATTTTATATTTTGGTTTTTTTTGTAAAAAAATGTTTTTTTAGCATTCTACTATTGACAGTGCTAACATATAATGTTATAATGAAATAGCATTCAGCATTAAGGAGTGCTAAAAGAGGTGATGCCATGATAAGTGATAGACAGGAGCAATTACTTAAGTTAATTGTGGAAAACTATATTAAAACTGCTAAACCAGTTAGTTCTAAAGCTTTGTGTGATATTATGAACTGTTCTAGTGCTACGGTGCGAAATGAGATGGCTGCCTTAGAAGATTGTGGGTTATTAGAAAAAACGCATACCTCATCAGGACGTGTGCCTAGTGATAAAGGTTATCGTTATTATGTAGATAATATTATGGAAGCGAAAGAACTTACTGGCGAAGATATGTTAAAGTTACAAACAATTTTTAAAAACAATTCTTTAGTGCTTAGTGATGCAATTGTTAAAAGTATGGAAATTGTTTCGGAATTAACTAATTATACAGCAGTAGTATTAGGAACAGCATCTGAAGATAATTTAATTGTTCGGGTGGAGGCAATCCCAATTAGTCCAGGTAATATGACAGCTATTATTATTACCGATAAGGGTCATGTGGAAAACCGTCATGTAGTTATCGATGAAATGATTTCACAATCAGAAGTGAAACAAACTGTGGATATTATTAATAAACTTATTGTGGGAACACCGCTTTCTGAAGTTAGTAAAACTTTAGAATTTGAAGTAAAGCCGGTGATTGGTAAATATGTTAAACAGCATGAGGCTTTATATAATGCCTTTTACAATGCTTTTAGTGAATTTACTTTTCATCCGGATATTAAAGTGGCTGGTCAAGCTAAACTGTTAGGCGAGCCAGAATTTGATGACGTTAATAAAATTCGGAATATTTTAAATAAGTTTGAGGATAGAGAACTTATAAAAAATATCAGAGCAAGTGAGGATGGAATTAACGTATATATTGGCAGTGAAAATATGATTGATGATGATATTTCGGTTATTAAAACATATTATACTAATAATGGTGTTAAAGGAACGATTGCTTTGATTGGTCCAAAGCGAATGGAGTATGACCGGGCAGAGGCTTTACTTAATTACATCCAAGAGAATATTAGAAAGATGAGTGGGTGATAAAATGAATGAAGAAAAAGACGTAAAAAAACAAGCGGAAGAAAAACGCCAAGATGATAAACAAGAAAAAACTCATGATGTTAAAAAAGAAAATAAACATGGTAAAAGCCATGAGAAAAGGCAGTCTAAAAACCATGAAGCAAAATGTGGATGTGGAGAGGGAAAATGTGACTGTAATGAAGAAAAAATTAAAAAGTTAGAAGAAGCCCTTTTAAGAAAAGATGCGGATATGGTTAATTATCGCAAAAGAAAAGAAGAAGAAGTTGCACGTATGCTTAAATATTCTAATGAGGATATTGCAAAGGATTTACTACCAATTGTCGATAATTTTGAAAGAGCTATTAGTATGGATGATGATGATTTAACTGATGAACTTTCAAAATTCTTAGAAGGTTTTAAAATGATTTATTGCCATTTAACTGATGTTTTAAATAGGTTTGAAATTAAGGCTATCGATGGCAATAAAAAACCTTTTGATCCTAATTACCATCAGGCGGTTTTGACAGAAAAAGTTGAAGGTATGGAGCCAGGAATGGTAATTGAGGTGTTACAAAAAGGCTATTTGTTAAAAGATAGAGTTATTAGAACTGCTATGGTTAAAGTTAGTGAATAAGAAAGGATGATTAGATATGAGTAAAATTATAGGTATTGATTTAGGTACAACTAATAGTTGTGTATGTGTATATGAAGGTGGCGAGGCTAAAGTTATCGCTAATGCGGAAGGTTCTAGAACAACACCTTCAGTTGTTGCTTTTAAAAATGGAGAAATTATTGTGGGTACAGCTGCTAAAAACCAAATGGTAACTAATCCAGATACGATTTCTTCTATTAAGAGATTAATGGGTACTGATAAGAAAGTTAAAGCTAATGGTAAGGAATATACTCCTGAAGAAATCAGTGCGATGATTTTAAGTGATTTAAAGAAAACTGCCGAAAGTTATTTGGGTGAAAAAGTAACGAAAGCGGTTATTACGGTTCCAGCTTATTTTAATGATGCTGAAAGACAAGCAACGAAAAATGCTGGTAAGATTGCTGGACTTGAAGTTGAAAGAATTATCAATGAACCGACAGCTGCTGCTTTAGCTTATGGCCTTGATAAACAAGATAAAACAGAGCAAATTTTAGTTTATGATTTAGGTGGAGGAACATTCGATGTTTCTATCCTTGAAATTGGTGATGGTGTATTTGAGGTTAAAGCAACTAGCGGTAACAACCGTTTAGGTGGTGATGACTTTGATAAACGTATTATCGATTATTTAGTAGATGAATTTAAGAAACAAAATGGTATTGATTTAACTAAAGACAAAATGGCAATGCAACGTTTAAAAGATGCTGCTGAAAAGGCTAAAAAAGATTTAAGTGGAGTGTCAACTACGAATATCTCTTTACCATTCTTATCTCAAGGGGAAGATGGACCACTTCACTTAGATATTACTTTAAGTCGTGCGAAATTTGAAGAGTTGACAGATGATTTATTAATGTCTACTTTGGAACCAATTAGAAAAGCTTTAAAAGATGCTAAATTAAGTAAGAACGATATTGATAAAGTATTGTTAGTTGGTGGTTCTACGCGTATGCCAAAAGTTGCTGAATTAATTAAAAATGAATTAGGCCAAGAGGCAAGTAAAAATGTTAACCCTGACGAAGTTGTAGCTATGGGTGCGGCTATTCAAGGTGGCGTGTTAGTTGGTGATGTAAATGATATCGTCTTACTAGATGTAACTCCGCTTTCACTTGGTATTGAAACTTTAGGTGGCGTTTGTACAGTATTAATCCCAAGAAATACGACAATTCCAACTAGTAAATCACAAGTGTTTTCAACTGCTGCCGATAATCAGCCAGCTGTTGATATTCATATTTTACAAGGTGAAAGACCAATGGCTGCTGACAATAAAACTTTAGGTAATTTCCAATTAACGAATATTCCGGCAGCTCCTAGAGGAGTTCCACAAATTGAAGTTACATTTGATATTGATGCTAATGGTATTGTTAATGTAACGGCTAAAGATAAAGGTACTGGTAAAGCTCAATCGATTACGATTACTTCTGGCGGATCATTATCTGATGAAGAAATTGATAAAATGGTTAAAGAGGCTGAAGAAAATAAAGCTGCTGATGAAAAACGTAAAGAGGCAGCTGACATGAAAAATGAGGCTGAACAAACAATCTTTATGGCTGAGAAATCTATTAAAGAATTAGGTGATAAAGCTGATAAAAAAGATAAAGAAAAAGCTGAAAAACAAATTAAAGAATTAAAGAAAGCTTTAGAGAAAGATGATACTGATGATATTAAGAAGAAAACTGAAGCTTTAAACGAAACAGCGATGTCTTTAGGTGCTAAATTATATGAAGAAGCAGCTAAAAAGGCTCAAGCTGAAGACAACCAAGACAAAAAAGATGATAAAGATGGCGATGTTAAAGATGCCGAATATGAGGAAAAATAAGTTCTAGGTGACTAGAACTTTCTCATTATAGGAAGGTGATAAGATGGAAAAAAAAGATTATTATGAGGTCTTAGGGGTTTCAAAGGATGCAACTCAGGCCGAAATCAAAAGTGCTTTCCGCAAATTAGCCAAAAAATATCATCCTGATGTATCTAAAGAGCCGGACGCTGCTGAAAAATTTAAAGAAGCTCAGGAGGCTTATGCCGTTTTATCCGATGAGGATAAGCGTAAGCAATATGATCAATTTGGACATAGTGCTTTTAATAATAATGGGGCTGGAGGTTACGACTTTAGTGGCTTTGATTTTTCAGATATTTTTAAAGAAGCTTTCGGTAGCGGTTTTGGCGGTTTTAGTGATTTTGGTTTTGGCGGCTTTGGAGGCAATTCTAATAGGGCGACTAAAGGACCAGATAAAATTGTGCGTATGGATTTAGAGTTTGAAGAAGCAGTATTTGGAACTAATAAAGATATTACATTGACTTTAAATGATACTTGTGACGAGTGTGATGGTGAAGGGGGCTTTGATGTCGATACTTGTGATAAGTGTCATGGTTCAGGAACAATTACAGCTCAGCAGCAAACAATTTTTGGCGCCTTTATGACAAAAACAACTTGTGATAAATGTGAGGGACGCGGAAAAACTTATACTAGAGAGTGCATGAAATGCCATGGTTCAGGCACGGTTCGTAGAAAAAAGACGATTGAAGTTAAAATTCCGGCTGGTGTTGATACAGGGAATCAATTACGTATTAGAGGTAAAGGGGAAGCAGGTAAAAATGGTGGACCTAATGGTGATATTTATTTAGAGTTTTATGTTAAAGAACATCCAATTTTTAGAAGAGATGATAATGATATTTATTTAGATTTACCGATTACGGTGTCAGAAGCAGCTTTAGGTTGTAAAAAGAAAGTTCCAACTTTATATGGTAATATTACTTTAACTATTCCAGCTGGTAGTGAAAGCGGGGATAAGCATAGAGTAAGAGGAAAAGGTGTGGAAAATGTCAATGCTTTTGGTAAAGGTGATATGTATATTGTTTTAAAGGTTAAGACACCGAAAAGGTTATCTCGTGAACAAAAAAAATTGTTTGAGCAATTAGCGAAAACAGGACTAGATGATGCTGCAGATTTTAAAAAAATAGAAAGTTATTTATAGCTTTCTATTTTTTCCTTGAAAAAAAACTAAAAACTTTGTATAATAGCGGCTTAAGAGGTGGGAATTATGCGAAGACATGAACGGGCATTTTCAGATAATATAGTTAGGGATTATCTTAATAATGAGACTAATCACGATATTTATACACCAAGACAAGAACGAAAGATAATGAAAAGATTGAAACTTTCTTTTTATGATGAAGTGTTAGCGGATATTAAGAAAGCATATTTGGAATATTATATGGAAGTCAACCCTTATTTTAAAGATAAATATTTAGAGGCCATGGATGATGAGAAAAAAATTTTGTTAAGGCAGGCAATTAATGAAGCTAAAATGATGCGTGATGAATTTATAGCTCATAATTTTCGATTAGTAGTAAATGTTGTGAATTCTTATTATCATAAAAATTTACCAGAAAAAGTGGAGAGAATAGATTTGATTCAAGAAGGAAACATAGGTTTATTAAAAGCGGTTAAACAATTTGATATAGAGATGAATGTTCGGTTTGCAACGTATGCAGTTTATTTAATAAAACAAAGTATTAATAATTGGCTGGCAATGACTGCTAGAGTAGTTCGTCTGCCTCAAAGAGTGAGAGATGAAATCAGAGAATTAATTGGTATAAGGAAGTCTTTTATCGAAAACTTTGGTAGGGAACCTTTTAACCATGAGTTAGTACAAATGACAGGCAAGTCAGAGTTCAAAATTGTACAGCTACTGGAGATTTATCGTAACTTTTATTTAGATAGTAGTATTAGCTTAAATGGTAAAGTAGGAGATGAAGAGGATACGGAAATTGGTGATTTTATAGCTGATGATGTGTCTATTGCACAGCAAGTGGAAAATATGATCTTTGAAGAAGAGTTGTTATCATTAATTAATACCAGTAATTTATCGTGGCGCGAAAAAGAGATAATTATTAAAAGATTTGGTTTTAATGGAATGAAGATGGCATCGATAGAAGAATTAGCGATTTTTTATCAAATCCCTGAAAGTCGAATAATGGAGCTAGAAAGTAGGGGATTAGCAAAACTAAAACAAATCTTGTTAGAAAGAGGATTTGAAAAAAAAGATAATTATCAATATGGAATTAGGAAATAAATGGTTAACTCTTGCCGAAAGTTAGTATATATATTATAATAGTGGTAAGGAAAGGATGAAAAGAATGGATGATATTTTATTAGAAGCAGAAAGCAAAATGCAGGATGCTATTAGTGCAATGCAAAGAAGATTTACTAATGTTAGAGCTGGAAGGGCTAATCCGGCCATTTTAGATGGAATTATGGTGTCTTATTATGGGACGGATACACCTTTAAAAGCTTTGGCGACGATTTCAATTCCGGAAGCGAGGATGCTTATGATTAAACCTTATGATAGAGGGGCAATTGCGGCTATTGAAAAGGCAATATTTGAAGCCAATATTGGACTTACACCAAATAATAATGGGGAGAGTATTATTTTAAATATTCCAGCATTAACTGAAGATACACGAAAAGAATATGTTAAGCAAGTAAAACAAATTGCTGAAGATTGTAAAATTGTTTTACGTAATGTTAGACAAGATGCGAATAATGATATAAAAAAAATGGAAGATGTTACTGAAGATGATAAAAAAGATATGACTAGTGATGTCCAAGATTTGATAAATAAATATAATAAAAAAGTTGATGAACTTTTAAAAGAAAAAGAAGAAGAACTTTTACAAGTGTAAAGGAGATGAATACATGCTTAGGAGAAAAGTCAGCGCAGAAATAGATAAGCAAAAAATAAATGATGTAGCTAATAAAGCATCTAGAGTACTTAATGTTACTTATTTCTTGTTATTAGCATTAGGACTTTATTTGATACTGTTGTTATTTAAAGAAACCAATATTTTAAATTTTATTTGGACAATTGTTAAAATTGTTACACCATTATTTATAGGTATTTTAATTGCTTGGTTATTTGATCCGTTTATTAATTGGTTACAAAGTAAAGGGATTAAGCGGACGTTTGGAGCCATTATAACTTACTTAATATTATTTTTGGTAGTATTTTTAGTTTTAGCGGCATTGATTCCATTATTAGCTAACCAAATTGGCGAGTTTGCAAAGATTGCTCCAGGAGTTTTCGAGTCAATTAAAGATTGGTGTTTAGGAGTATTTGAACAAGTTAAAAACATTCCAAATATCGATGCAGAAGCGATAAAAGATGAGTTTTTTGCTAAATTTAATGATTTTGCAGCTGGTGTAACTAAAGAACTTCCGGCGGGATTATTTAATGTTATATCTGGTTTCTTCTCTGGTATGGGAACATTAGTACTTGGACTTATTATCGGATTTTTCTTACTTATAAGTTTTGATTCTAAGTCTTCTTTGATTAATTTGTTTCCGAAAAAATTTAGAGAAACTAGTATGGATTTAATTAACGATGTTAATAGTTCACTTCGTAAATATGTACAAGGAGCTTTAATCGATTGTAGTTCTATATTTATTTTAACTTCTATTGGTTTATGGATAGGTGGTTTAGAAGCACCGGCATTATTCGGTTTCTTTTGTGGAATTACTAATATTATTCCATATGCTGGTCCTTACATTGGTGGAGCGCCAGCAGTTATTGTTGGATTGACTCAAAGTCCGACAACGGGTATTTTGGCTTTAGCCGTTATTGCTTTAATTCAATTTTTAGAAGGTAATTTTTTGCAACCATATATTATGTCTAAAACAACTAAGTTACATCCAGTAACGATTATGCTTGGATTATTAGTGTTTGGTTATTTCTTTGGAATTTTGGGTATGCTTATTTCAACTCCGATTATTGCAGTAGCGAAAACCATTTTCCAATTCTTTGATAAAAAGTATGGGTTAATTGATCGTGACGATGGTATAATTCTTGATGATGAATTGCATGCCATTACTGATGTTAAGAAAAAAAGTAAAAGCGTAAAAAAAGAAAAGTAAATTAATTTGTTTTTCATAGCGAACTAGTGGGTGGTGGAAACTAGTAAAACGGTTAATTGAAAGCTCCTTTTTTAGTGAAGTGTAAACACTTCCGGGTAAAACCGTTATATTAATTAAGATGAATTAGGATGGTACCACGGCTTTTCGTTCCTAGAAAATGCCCGTGGTTTTTCTTTAATATGGAGGATAAAAATGAAAGATTCAAAAATATTTTTATTAGCTGGGAAAGCAAGGACTGGTAAAGATACGGTTGCTAAAGTACTTACTGATTATTATGAAAAGCAAGGAAAAATGGTAGTGCAGTTTGGCTTTTCAGATTATATAAAAAATTATGCGATGAAAATTACTAACTGGGATGGAAATGATGAAACTAAACCGCGTGATTTATTAGATATTATTGGAACGGATATTGTTCGTAAGCAAATTAATGAAGATTTCTTTATTAACCGTATTTGTGAAGATATTATGGTTTATAAATATTTCTTTGATGTAATTATTATTTCTGGAGCTAGGTTTCCTAATGAGTTAGATATTCCGAAAAAGATGTTTAAAAACGTAGCGATTATTAAAATGGAAAGACCAAATTTTGAAAATAATTTAACAAAAAAGCAAAAGGATCATATTACAGAGCATTCTTTAGAAGATTACCAAAGTTATGATTATTTATTTATTAATGATGGCGATATTTCAGCTTTGAAATCTAGGGTTATGAAAATGATAGAGGAGGTAGAGCATGAATATTAAAGATACATATATTAAATTTTTTGAAGAAAGAGGGCATAAATATATTCCTAGTAGTGGGGTAATACCTGAAAATGATCCAACTAGTTTATTTATTACGGCTGGTATGCAACCTTTGGTACCTTATTTATTAGGTGAAAAGCATCCAGAAGGTAAAAGATTAGTTGATGTTCAAAAATGTTTTAGAACCAATGATTTAGATGAAATTGGGGATACAACTCATCATACGTTTTTTGAAATGTTAGGCAATTGGTCACTTGGAGATTATTTTAAAAAAGAATCTATTACTTGGAGTTTTGAGTTATTAACCACTAAATTTAATATTCCGAAAGAAAAATTAGCAGTTACGGTTTTTGAGGGTGAGGATAATATTCCGCGTGATGAAGAGTCGGCTAATATTTGGAAGAGTTTAGGGATTAGTGAAAATAAAATTAGTTATTTAGGACGTGATGATAACTTTTGGATTGCTGGTAGTAGTGGCCCTTGTGGGACTGATACCGAGATATTTTATTGGGCTAGTGACGAAGAAGTGCCGGAAAAACACGATCCTAATGATGATAGATGGGTAGAAATTTGGAATAATGTTTTTATGCAATATTATATGGATGAAAATGGAAGTATTAGTGAACTTAGTCAAAAAAATGTCGATACTGGCATGGGTGTGGAAAGAATAACAGCGGTTTTAGAGGGAAAAAATGATAATTATGAAACGTCTATTTGGAAAGATATTATAAGTAAAATTGAAGAAATTACAGGTAAATCTTATTATGACGAACGTTATACTAAGGCGATGCGAATTACTGCTGACCATATTAGAGCCATTGTAATGATTAGTGGTGATGATGCTGGGATTAAACCTTCTAATACTGATCAAGGATATATTTTAAGGAGATTAATTAGAAGGTTGATTAGGTATGCAAAAATGCTTGATGTAGATATTAATAGTGATTTTGAGCAGGAATTAGCATTGATGATTATTAATCAATATGCTAAATACTATAATGAACTGGAGCGTAATAAAGAAGTTATTTTAAAAGTTTTAAAAGATGAAAAAGTTAAATTTAATCGAACTTTAGAAAAAGGTTTAAGGGAATTTGAAAAGATTAAGAATAGTTTAGATGGGAAAACCATCAATAAAGATTTAGCATTTAAACTATATGATACTTACGGTTTTCCGATTGAGTTAACGGAGGAGTTAGCAATGGAAAATGGCTTATTAGTTGATAAAAATGGCTTTAAAGAAAAATTTAAAGAACATCAAGAAAAGTCACGCACTGCTTCAGCCGGAAAGTTTAAAGGTGGTTTGGCTGGTGATGGAATTATGGAAACCAAATATCATACGGCGACTCATTTATTAAATGCGGCGTTAAAAAAAGTTGTTGGTAATGATGTACATCAAATGGGAAGTAATATTACAGCTGAAAGAATGCGTTTTGATTTTTCTTGTGATCATAAATTAACTGATGATGAGAAAAAACAAACGGAAGATTTAGTTAATAAATGGATAAATGAAGGTTTAGAGGTTACTAAGCAAATAATGAGTAAAGATGAAGCACTTAAATCAGGTGCAGAATGTATGTTTATCGAAAAATATCCTGACGAGGTTACAGTTTATTCAATTGGGGATATTTCAAAGGAATTATGTGGCGGACCACATGTTAATAACACCAAAGAGCTAGGGCATTTTAAAATTAAGAAAGAAGAATCTAGTAGTGCGGGTGTTAGAAGAATTAAGGCGATTTTAGAGTAGTTTATGATATATGAAAAATGGCGCGAAAGTATAGTAGACGTTTGGAAACTACCTTTAAAAGAAGTTATTTTGGAAAAGGTGATTAGTTATCCTCCGGCAGGTAATGATGTTTGGCAGTGTTTAGGTAAATATCATGGTAAGGAGCTTTCTTTCTTTGTCAAAAGTGAAAGAGGTAAATTTGCTAATTTTCAAGGTGAAATTAAAGTTTTAAATAAGATTAGTAATATTTTGCCAGTACCTAAAGTTTTAGAAAGTGGAAGTTATGGTGATTATACTTATATTGTTTTAACTAAAAGGGCCGGTGAAAAACTATCTGATTTTATTAATGATATTTCTTTTGATGATAGACTAAAGTATTTATATAATTATGGTAAAATGTTGGGGCAAATTCATAAGATTAAGATAAAAGGTGATAAAGCTTTTATAAGGCAAATTAATGATGTGCCATGCATTGATAATTATGAAAACATTGATAAATGGGCTTTGTCTATAATTGATTTTTTAAAAAAATCTAGACCACAAAATATTAGTTATGACACGTTTATTCATGGAGATTTTCATTATGGAAATGTTTTATTTGAAAATTTTAAGGTTACAGGAGTTTTGGATTGGGAGTATGCTGGTCTAGGCTTTAAAGAGCAGGATATTGCTTGGAGTTTAATTGTAAGACCAACACAAAAATTTATGAAAAGTAAAGAGGAATGGAAGGCATTTTTAGATGGTTATAAATCCGAGAATGATTTTAATTTTACTTATTTAAAATGGTGTTTAATTAATGGAAGTTTACATTTTTATTTAATGAATCGAAAATCTGATAATATACTTTATTTACAATTTTTAAAAAAAATTATTAACAATTTGATTGAAAGTAGAAGTTTATTTAATATATAAGAATCTAGTTATATAAAAATTAGATTCTTTTTGTATATTTGTTATTATCAGTCATAAAATATAAAAAAATACTACTTTTTATATTTTAGTACTTGACAATACAAAGTAGTGGGTATACAATAGTGATGAAAAAGAGGTGATATATGAACTCGCAATTTAAGAAAGGGGTTTTAGAGCTTATTGTTTTATTATCTGTAAGTAAAAGAGATATGTATGGCTATGAACTTATTTTAGAGGTTTCTAAAGTTGTCCCAGTTAATGAAGGAACGATTTATCCTTTATTAAAAAGACTGACTAACGAAAAATATTTCGATACTTATTTAGTAGAATCTACTGAAGGGCCGTCAAGAAAATATTATCAAATAACGGTACTAGGTAAGAAAAAAGTTGAAGAATTAGAAAAAACATGGAAAGAGTTTTCTAGTTCAGTAAATAATTTTATAAAGGAGTGTGACAAGAATGACTAAAAAAGCCTTTTTAGATAGCTTGGCCAAGAAATTAGCCGTTTTAGAGGAGTCGGAAAGACAAGACATTTTAAGTGAGTATACTGATACAATTAACGAAAAGGTGAAACAAGGGCAAAGTGAAGAAGATGCCGTTAAAGATTTTGGTGATATAGATGATTTGGTCAAAGAAATTTTAAAAGCGTATAAAATTAATCCTGATTTTGACGAGAAAGAAGAAAGTTTTACACAAAAAAGTGAAGAATTAATTAAACAGGGGGCGGGTAAAATTGCCGATTTTTCACGCAATTTAGCAGATAAATTTAAGAGAAACAATAATGAAATTAATTTAGAGTTTATCTTTGAAATAATTATCAAAATTTTTGTGGTTTTAGTTGCAGCTTTAATTTTAAAAGGAGTGTTTGAGTTATTTTCTGGTTTAGGTGAATCTTTGTTTGGTTCTACTTTTGAACCGGCAGCTAGTTTGCTTAGCGGAGTTTGGAATTTGTTGTTACTCATTATTTATATAATCATTTGTGTACTTATTGTGATTGCTATGTTTAAAAAGTATTTTTCTAGCGATGATTCAAAGGAAGTGATTAGAGAAAATATTGATAGTGAAAGTAGTAAAGATGATAAAAATAACGAGAGAGTTAAAACTGTAAAAAAAACACCAAAACAAAAAAAAAATAATGGAACTTCATTAGGTGAAATTTGTTTATTAATTGTAAAAATCTTAGTTATTATTTATGTAATTATTCCGTTTATTATTTTTGATGCTTTATCAGTATTTGGACTAATTGTATCAATTGTTTATTTTATTAAAGGTATTAATTTATTAGGGGCAATTATTTTCTTGGCTGGCCTAGTCTTATTATTTACTTATTTAATTAAAATGTTAATTAGTTTATTATTTGGCAAGGGTAAGGCTAGTATTATTCCATTTATTGTTAGTATTATTATGATGGTTACTGGTGGCATTTTATTTGCTGATATGGTGATGAATATTGATTATATTGATAAGGCACCGACGACAGTTAAACGCGATACTAAGGAACAAACATTTAATACTGATAAAGATGTATTAATTGAATATGGTCATTATGGTGATACTTTAAAAACGGTTGATAATTCGATGGTTGATGGTCAATTTACAATTAAAGTTACTTATAGTCAAAAATACCAAAATTTAGAATTTAGTGAAAATGATATTATTGATTGTGCGAATTATTATGAGGACGTTACTAATGATACGGGTGAATGTATAGAAAAAACATATCATCTTGTTAATGTGATGTTTAATGATATCAATGATTTTGATGAAACTAAATATGTTTATCATGAATTTATTGAAAATTTAAAAGATAATAAAGTTTATAATTATGGGGCAATTTATAATGTTAAGATAGAAATAATAGCGAATGCGAAAACCCTTGATATGATAAAAATGATTTAAAGACGTTTTCCGTCTTTTTTTCGTTGACTAAAATACTTTAAAAGTGTTATAATCGAATGGAATAAAAGGTGGGAATAATATGGACACATATGTAAACACAAGACTAAAAGGCGAGCTTTCTAATTCTTTATATGATGTGGTCGATGAGGCTATTAAATATATGGTTCAAAAGCAGCATTATCTTAAGAATGATATTATCAAGTTAATTACAGCAATTTATAGTAAAAAATACGAATATATTACGAATGACAATGATTATCGTGATCAAATCCAATTATTAGATGATTATTTTCAAAAAGAATACGATTATCCTTTAATTATATTTGTTATTGTAAAAAATGCTTTTAATCATCATGATTATAGTGAGCTTATTAAAATCATTAAAAAGCCAAAGTTAAAAGATGAGGTTTTGGTGGGGCTTGAACAACACGATTATCTTGGGCTAATGAGTTTAATTAAGAATAATAAAAGTGTTTTTTTAGCGTTTGCTAAATTATATGAATTTGAGAATAAGGATAATTAAAGATGGCAAAATCATATTATAATATTATTGAAACGTTGGTAAGCATTTATGCTGTTGACGGTGATACTTTAAAAATTTTATTAAAGCAAAAGAAGAATGAACCTTATCAAAATTATTGGCTACTTCCTGGTGATGTTTTGTCTACAGAAGATACTTTAGAAGAATGTGCTTCTAAAGTGGTTTTAAGGGCCACAAATTTACCTAGTATATATCTTGAAGAAGGCTTAACTTTTAGTAATTTGGATAGAGACCCAGAGGAACGTATTATTGCGGCTACTTTTATGGCGTTAACAGTTAAAGAATTTGTACGTAATACTGTTTTAGAGTGGTTTGATATTGATGAGTTACCAAAGATGGCTTATGACCATGGACAAATAGCTAGGGATAATATTAAGAAAATAAAGAGTAAAATAATTAGAAATGAAAATGATATTTTGTTTAGTATATTTCCTAATGATTTTACTTTATCAGAACTACAACATTTTTTTGAAAAAATTTTAGGAAAAGAATTGGACCGCAGAAATTTTCGAAAGAAATTAATTAGTGAAAATATTGTAGTAGAAACTGGGGGTATGGCTCGGACTAATGGTAGACCTAGCAAACTTTATAAGTTTAATAGAGGAGGTCATTTTCATGAATGAACGTGGTGGAGGAATTAATGATGTTTTTATATTTTTAGCTGTAATTTGTTTGGCGGTATTGGTTACTATGGTTATGTATAATAAGACAATTAAAGATTTATTTAGTGGTGATGATACCACTAAAATGACTTATAACGAAATTGAAGAGTCTTTAATAAATTCGGCTAAAAATTATACTGATAATTATTATTATAAACCGTTAGAAAATGGTGATAATGATTATGTAACAGTTAGAACTTTAGAGACTGAAGGTATTATACAAACTATTATTGACCCTGAAGATGATAAAATTACTTGTACTGGTTATGTTAATTTTTCTAAAGCAGATGACCAAACTACCTATGAGCCTTATTTAAGGTGTGGCTCTAATTATGAAACCACAGGATATGAGGAAAAATATGATGCTAG
>CALVRF010000023.1 GCA_944358495.1 uncultured Bacilli bacterium | reverse complement strand
GTGCTTTTTAATTTAAGTTTAAATGTTTTAAACGATTGTAAGCAATTAAATAATATCCTATTGTAACAACAACACATAATCCTAAAGAATACATTAATACTTGAATAATTATCTCTGGTGAAGGATTATTTTGATTAATTGCTGACATTATATCTGGCGATATGACAAATAATAACCCCAAAGCTACAACAGCAATAATTTGCGTGATGTAATATAAAACAACTGAATATACTACGCTAAATATAATTTTATTGTTACTATGGGATTGACCAAGACCAATGCCGGCATATACCAATAAAACATAAGATAAATAACTAACTAGCATAAATATCACACACCAGATATAAATCGCTGCTTCACTGACATTAAGAGCTACAGCTAAATAACTAATGCCTTCAAAAATAAGCTTAAATAATTCACTCGTATCAAAACAAATCATAATACTTAAAAGCATAATTATAATCGTTAAGATAAAATAAAGTAGGGAAGTAGTAACTTTAGAAATAAGTAATTGTCCACTAGTCACTGGTAATGTATGTGTTAAATAACCTTCATCAGAATAAAGATTTTTATAATATCTTTTAATTGCTACAAAAAATGTATAAAAGATAGCTCCAATTTCAAAAATAATAAAGAATACTAACATAAAATTATAAATGATTTGTAAAACTGAAAAACTATCGGTACCAAAACTAAGTAGTTTTAAAATAAATGCCATTCCAATTAAACCAGCATATAAAGGTAATAATGATTTTCCCATCGATTTTAAATCATATTTTAAAATTTTTCCTAGCATTTAAATTCCTCCCTAAATATTTCATCAATCGATTTGCCTTTTTTTGTTCTTAATTTATCGGCATCGCCAGTTAAATAAATAGTGCCTTCTTTAATAAAAATAACTTCATCTAATATTTTTTCAATGTCTGCGATTAAATGCGTTGAAATAATTATGCTCGCACCTTCATTAAAATTGGTTAAAATCGTATCTAAAATATAATCTCTAGTTGCTGGGTCCACTCCACCAATCGGCTCATCTAAAATATATAAGTCAGCCTTGCGGCTCATAACCATAATTAAGCCAACTTTTTCTTTCATACCCTTAGACATCGTGGTTAGTTTATCATCAGCATTAATATTTAGTCTATCTAATAATTTATAAGCCTTATCACTATCAAAATTATCATAAAAATCACTAAAATATTTAATTAATTCTTTAACTTTCATATTAAAGTCTACATATGAGCGCTCCGGTAAATATGAAATTATTTTTTTGCTTTTAGTACCAACTTTTTCACCTTTGACTAAAATCTCTCCACTGTTAGGTTCAAGTAATCCATTAATTAATTTAATAAGTGTTGTTTTACCGCTGCCGTTAGGACCTAAAAGTCCAATGATTTTTCCCTTGGGAATAGTTAAATTAACATTTTTCAAAACTTCTTTTCTCCCAAATCTCTTATTTACATTCTTACACTCCAATAATTTCATTTTCTATCCTCCTTCAAAAAATTAATTGCCTCAGTTTGATTAAAACCAATCTTCTGCATGTCCTGTAAATAACCATTAGCTTTTTCTAAGGCCAATGCCTTTTTATATTTGCTAATTAATTTATCATCCTCAGTTACAAATTTCCCACTAGTTCTTTTAGTGTAAATTAACTTTAAATCCTCAAGTTCACTTAATGCCTTTTGCATCGTATTGGGATTAACTTTAGCTTCCATTGCCAACTCTCTAACCGAAGCTAATCTTTGACCCGGGGTAAGTATCCCAGAAATAATAAATAGCTTAAGTTGCTCGACTAACTGTATATAAATAGGTCTATCATTATCAAATGTCCATTTCAAAATCTATCAGCCTCCAAACTGTATTACTTGATTAATACAATAATATGACATATATCAAAAAATGTCAACTCTTAAATTAAAAAAATTGACATTTTCCATCAAAAACTATAAGATTATTACATAAATTACTAAATAGATAGGAGAAAAGTATGGATAATTTGGGCACGATTATTATTGGCTTGTTAATTCCTTTTGTTGGTACAACTTTAGGAGCAGCTATGAGTTTTTTCTTAAAAAAAGAAATTAATCCGCATTTACAAAAACTATTATTAGGTTTTGCTTCAGGGGTCATGATTGCTGCTTCAATTTGGTCATTATTAATACCAGCTTTAGATATGACCGAAACCGGAATAAAATGGTTGCCGGCAGCCATTGGTTTTCTTTTAGGTATCGTTTTTTTACTTTTGCTTGACAACGTTATCCCGCATCTGCACCTAAATACCGATGAACCTGAAGGCCCCAAAAAAAGTTTAAAAAAAACCACAATGTTAACTTTAGCGGTTACTTTACATAATATTCCTGAAGGTATGGCGGTTGGTGTTGTTTTTGCCGGTTTACTTTCCGGCGAAGCAGTTATTAGTTTAGCCGGGGCTTTTGCTTTAACTATTGGAATTGCCATTCAAAATTTCCCAGAAGGCGCGATTATATCGATGCCACTAAGAGGTGCCGGTGCTTCTAAACTAAAATCTTTTGGATATGGTACTTTATCTGGCATCGTTGAACCGTTAGCGGCTATCGTTACTATTTTATTAACTAGCCTAGTTGTACCGGTATTACCATATCTTTTAGCTTTTGCGGCTGGCGCAATGATATATGTGGTGGTCGAAGAATTAATCCCTGAAGCTCAGGCTGGAAAACATTCTAATATTGCCACTATTGGTGTGGCCATCGGTTTTGTCTTAATGATGATATTAGATGTGGCATTAGGGTAGAAAAAAGTTCTTTCGAATTTAACGAGAGAACTTTTTAAATACCAACTTTTTTGAAAATTAATTTTTTTATAATTTTTGCAAAAATTCGCATATAAAAAATCGTAAGATACTAATGAGGAGTTATTTACTCTCTGTGCCTGCCGTCTTTGTTTGGGGGTTTTGGTTAAAACCGAAAACGGAGGGAGTGATGATTATGAAGAAACAAACTAATGAATATTCGTTTTATAACTTTATAATTATCATATTGCTATTAGTTCTAGTAATTAAGCTAGTTTAGTAACAAAAAAGCACAGTTACTTTAATTGGTAAGCTGTGCTTGTCAAAACATCGGCAGGCACCTCAGAGTGAGGCTCCTCCGTAATTAGAATATAACATATCTTGCAGATTTATGCAAGATGTTTTTAATTTTACAACTAGATTATTTAATATCTTTGTAAAGGTATATGATATTATCTTGGTTTAATGGCCATTTATAAAATTGGCAAAGAGCCAAAAATTACTATGTTTAGTCAATTCTTCCTAAAATCCAGTCGGCAGAATATCCACTGATTTTACATAGTTCTATTAAAAAGGGGCTTAATATTAAAAATTTACCTTTTTCGTAGTTACAAATAGCTGATGCTGAAGTATTTAATTTAGCTGCCAAATCTCGCATTGTAAATTTTAATTCCTTACGTGCTTGTTTAATTCTAGTGGCTACTATTTCCATGTTAATATCTTTATTACTTTTTAAATGTAACCTTTTATCACTTAAATTAAGCATATAATCGATATTCACTTCAAAATAATTTGCTAATTCATATATTCTCCTAGTTGGAATGGATAACTTATCGTTTTCCCATTCCGAATAAACTGATTCAACTACACCAATCTCTTTTGCTACATCTTTTTTTAATAAATCTCTTTCTTCTCTTAAATCTTCAAGTCTTTGTTTACCCATGATTATCACCTAGAAAAATTTTCTCACTCAATTCGGTTATTTTTAATTTTCTTCGGTACATTTGAACAAAATGTGGTATAATGTATATAAAGTAGAAAAAAGCAATTAATGAAAGTATCAAAATAAAGTGGGTGTATTTATGCGAAGAAGAAGAAAAAATAAAAGAAATATTAAAATATTTATTGGCTTAACTATTTGTCTATTATTAATCATGACAGTAGGTTATGCGGCATTTAGGACGAATATAAATATCACGGCCAAAGGAAATATTATTGACAAAAGTAGAGTAATCCAAAGTTGGGAAAATATTAGTAATGAAGATTTTCATACGGATTATTATAAAGAAAATATTGTTACGGCTACTTTTTTAGATACTAATGAGATAGCCAGCAATGCCACTGAAAGCTGGGATGTGTCAGAAGCTAAAGATAAAGGTGTTATGGCCTGGGTAGTTCCAACGACTGAAGATAGTACTAAGTATGATTTATATATTGGAGCAAACAAAGGCGTTATTGCCAACGAAGATAGTGGTTTCCTATTTTCTAACTTTACTGGTTTAAAATATGTTCATTTTGGTAACAATTTTGATACTGAAAATGTTCGAATTATGTATTTTATGTTTAGTGGATGTAACAATCTAAATCAATTAGATTTAAGTAGTTTTGTTACTAATAATGTGGTAGATATGCATTGTATGTTTCAATATTGCAATAATTTAGTAGAGCTAGATTTAAGTAATTTCAATACTGAAAGTGTAACTAGAATGGATTATATGTTTTTTAGAGATTTTAATTTATCAAGCCTCGATATAAGCAACTTTAATACAAGTAACGTAACAAACATGGAAGGAATGTTCTCTGAATGCACTAATTTGTTAGAATTAAATTTATGTTCTTTTGATACTAATAAAGTAACATCAATGCGCTGGATGTTTAATCAATCCTGGAATATAACTAATATATTTGTGGGGGATAATTGGACGACAGCTAATACTGATATTACAGCCATGTTTGATGGAAGTGCTATTTCCTCAGTAACTACAGGACAATGTTCATAATAAAAGGTACTTAAAAACAAAAAAACTGCTAATTCAAACAGTTTTAATGTGTGCTATATTTCTAAATTATATGCGGAAACAAATACTTTATAACTATCGTATGTAATGTCGTCATAATTTTCATCGTATGGATAATAGATATTAGAAGTAGATGTTTGACCTTCTCTTAAGTCGGTAGCCAAATCACTACCAAAGCCCACAATCTTATCACCTTGATAAAAGACCACAGCTACGTCAACACTATCGATATCTTTACCAGCGTTATTTGTAACTTGTACAGCTAATTGTTCACCAGTATCATTGTCTTTAATCTCAACCTTATCAGAGTAATTAGTATATATAGGCTCACTAGCTTTAATATTGATTTCATAATCATTGTAATTTTCTGGCACGTTGTAGAAATCGCAAGCCATTTCTTGGTTTTTATTAATGTATAGATATGATGTATCACTACCTAAAGAATTGCCATCAACATCATAAAATACTGCTTCGACTTCCAATTCGACAGCCGAGTTATTATCATTTTTAACAATAGCTACTAAAGTCTTATCCGCAGCCATCCCCTCGGCACTAACAGTGATATTTTTTTCTACTTTTTCTGCATTAAAGCCATCATCACTAATAGGCTTATTATCACTTCCAGTATCGTTTCCACATCCAGCAAGTCCAAACACTAGAAATCCACACAATATAGCACGAACTAACTTCTTTCTCATACCTTACTCCCTTCATATTTTTATTATATCGTAATTTTTAATCATTGCCAACATAAAAGCTTACAAAATTGTAATAAAAAAACACTACCATCAAATAATAAAAGTATGATACAATTATACATGGAGAAGGAATATTATGGAAACAATAATAAAAGGATTAACAAGTAAGCAAGTTGAAGAAAGACAAAAAGCAGGTTTGGTTAATTATGAAAGTGATGTCAAAACAAAAAGTATTGGTCAAATAATTGCCACGAACTTTTTGACTCTTTTCAACTTTTTAAACTTGGCTTTAGGTTTAGCTATTTTCTTTGTTGGGGAGTACAAAAACTTATTGTTTTTAGGTGTGGTCATATGCAACACCTTTATTAGTACTGTTCAAGAAATAAGAAGTAAATTAACTGTTGATAAATTATCTTTATTAAATGAACCCAAGGCCACAGTTATTAGAGACGGTAAAGAACAAGTGATTGACATTAATGATATTGTCATCGATGAAATTACTAAACTAGGCCCCGGTAATCAAATAAGTACTGATAGTCAGATTATCCAAGGCGAAATCTTAGTTAATGAATCTTTAATCACTGGTGAATCAGAACCAATAACTAAATTACAAGGTGATGAGATTTTATCTGGAAGCTTCATTGTCTCTGGTCATTGTTTAGCAAAAACAATTCACGTTGGCACAGACAATTACACAGCCAAAATTTCTGCGGAAGCTAAATATATTAAAAAAGTAAACTCTGAAATAATGAATTTTATCAAAAAAATAATTAAATATATTTCTATCGCCATTATCCCAGTCGGTGTTTTACTATTTATTCATCAGCTTGGGTTAGACAACAACACCTTTAATGATGCTGTGGTGAATACCGTTGCTGCTTTAATCGGCATGATACCTGAGGGCCTAGTTCTTTTAACTAGTACTGTTTTAGCTATTAGTGTTATTAGACTATCAAAATATAAAGTTTTAGTTCAAGAGCTTTACTGCATTGAAACCTTAGCGAGGGTCGATACTATTTGTTTAGATAAAACTGGAACTTTAACCAAGGGTGAAATGGAAGTTAGTAATATCGTTCCATTAGAATTAACTAAAATGAGTGATATTACTGATGCCCTTGGGTTAATGAGTTATCACATGGATATTGATAATCAAACCATGGAGGCTATTCATAAAAAATATGCTAGAAAAAATGACTATAAAGTTTTAGAAATCGTTCCCTTTTCATCACAAGCAAAATGGTCAGGAATATCCTTTGAAAAAGAAAGCTATATCTTAGGCGCACCCGAAATTGTCTTAAAAGATATTACTAATATAAAAAAGGAATTAGATAATTACACCAGTGATAATAGGGTGGTGTTGCTTGCTAAATCTAAGACCAAATTAAATAAAAAACTTCCTAAAGATATCATTCCTATGGCTTTAATTTTAATCAGCGATAAAATAAGACCTGATGCCAAAGCCACTTTAGAATACTTTAAACAGCAAGATGTTGATATTAAATTGATATCTGGCGATAATCCGAAAACTGTCGCTGGTGTAGCTAAAAAAGTTGGCTTAGACAACATTAAATATGTCGATATGAGTACAACTAATATTCCTATCAGTAAGCTCGTAACCGAATATAATATTTTCGGTAGGGTAAAGCCTAATCAAAAAAAAGAAATCATTATTGAACTTAAAAAGCAAGGCCATACAGTAGCTATGACCGGAGATGGCGTCAATGACGTTCTCGCCCTTAAAGAAGCTGATTGTAGTGTTGCTATGAATAGTGGTAGTGACGCCGCCAGAAATGTTTCTCAATTAGTCCTATTAGATTCTAACTTCTCATCCATGCCTAAAGTAGTCGGTGAAGGGAGAAGAAGTATTAATAATATTCAAAGGTCGTCATCACTGTTTCTTTGTAAAACTACTTATGCCACTTTGTTAGCTGTTATTTTTATTTTTTTAGATCGTACTTATCCGTTTATTCCAATTCAGCTAACATTAACTAGTGTGGTAACTATTGGTATTCCATCATTTATTCTCGCACTAGAACCGAATAATGAACGAATAAGTGGTCATATTATAATCAATGTATTAAAAAGATCTTTGCCAACCGCCTTAACTATTGTTTCGAATATCATTATCATTACTATTTTACCAGAAATTATTCGTTTATCCGAAATAGAAGTATCCACCTTATCTGTTATTTTAACTGGTTTTACTGGTTTTATGCTTTTATATAAAATAAGTATTCCTTTTAATACATTACGTAGAGCCTTATTCATTTTCTTATTAATATTATTTATTTTTGGAGTAATAGTTTTAAGAGATTTATTCTCTTTAACATTATTAACTCCACATCTTCTTGTCTTAGCAGCTATTCTTTTAATGATAGCCGTTATGCTCTTTAACATTTATAGTACTGTTTGCGAAAAAATGACTAATAAAATAAAATTATAGACATCATTTCTAGATGTCTTTTTCAATATTTAAAAGTATATACTTATAAAGGGAAATCCAAATTCTAAGCTATCTATCAAAGACGATTATTCTGATTTTTCGTTGACTTTACACTGTAAATAATTTATAATTTATAGTAAGATAGATAGGGTGATAAAATGGATAGGAAGGGATTTACACTAATTGAATTAATAGCTGTCATTGTTATTTTAGCCTTAATTGCTTTAATTGTTTTCCCAGCAATTAATTCAGTCATTCACACTTCTAGAGAAGATGCATATAATAATCAAATTGCTACCATTGAAAAGGCAGCTAAACAATTATCCTATGAAAACACCTTTGTTCTTCCTGACGAAGTAAATGATGCTTCTACTACTATCGAATTAGATTGTTTACTTTCTGGATGTACAATTAATGGCCAAAAAATTACTGGCGGCTATATTAATGAAGATGATATCGTCGATCCCAGAAATACCAAAGAAAACCTTAATGGCGTTATCCTTATTACTTATGAATCCAACCAATATACTTATAAATATCAAGAAAGCACTAGTAAAAATAGTATCGGGGGCTGGCTTTTAGATAATGATAGTTCTAAAGCTGTTTTAGCTGCCAATGATGGTGTCTATAAAGGTAGTAATGTTAGTAACTATGTGAATTTCAGCGGTAGTACTTGGCGTATTTTAAAGATTAATAGTGATGATACGATTACTTTAGTCAAAAATAGTGAATCGACTAAATTATCTTGGGATAATAATAGTAGTACGAATTTCGCAGATTCATCTATTAATAGTTATTTAAATAAAACATACTATAATTCTTTGTCGCAAAAAAATTTAATTAAACCAACTACCCAATGTGTCGGACCAACCGGTAGTGAATGTAGCCAAACCTATACATCCAACGTTGGCCTATTAACAACTAATGATTATACCGAAGCTTCCAATGATATTAGTTGTAATAATAATTTCCCTTGTAAAAACGGAAATTATCTAAGTACTTATTCAGTTTCTAGTGGTGCGGAATATACCATGACTTATCAAGGAAATCAAATCGAAAGTATTAGTAATGGAGTGTTAACAACTGTAAACCCTAACACTGTATTAAATATTAGACCAGTTGTGACCATAAAAAGTACTGCCAAAATAACTGGTGGCTCTGGCAAAAGTAATAATCCTTATACCATTGGCTAATATTTGAAAATAAAATGTAAATATAGTATAATTAAGAAGTATTATGAGGTGATAAT
This sequence comes from uncultured Bacilli bacterium, assembly GCA_944358495.1. Lineage (GTDB taxonomy): Bacteria > Bacillota_I > Bacilli_A > RF39 > UBA660 > Coprosoma. The sequence continues at coordinate 6,273 of CALVRF010000023.1, read as the reverse complement.
AAATGAAAGGTATCAAAAATTTTGTAAACAAACATAAGAAAGGATGTATTATCGGTTTAGTTATCTTTATCGCAGTGGTTCTTATTTTCTTTACTATTTTCTTCATTATTCCATCTTTTGGCGGTAATACTTATGGTGACCGTTTAGATGGTATAGAAGAACATGAAATTTCTAATAGTGTAGTTAATGAAATTGAAGATAACATTAAAAAAGAAAATGGGGTAACCGATGTTACTTATAGAGAAGAAGGGCGTATTTTAAACTTTACGATAACCCTTGAAGCTAGTACTAATTTAGATGATGCTAAAGGCTATGCAAATTTAATAACCGACAGTATTTCTAAGAAAAATCAAAAATATTATGATATTCAGGTATTTTTAAACACCGAAGAAGATAGTGAAGTTTACCCAATTGCTGGCTATAAACATAAAACATCTGATGAATTTGTTTGGGGAAATGTAGGTGAAACTAGTGAATAAAAAATTTTGGATTATCGCCATTGTTATTTTAGTTGTTTTAATTGGGGGATCTTTAATATATTATTTTACTAAAGAGGACGAGAACTCTTTAACTGTAACTGAAAGAGAATGGATTGAAAATAATAAAAATAACCTAATTGATTTATCAATTCCTAGTGATACTCCAGTTTTAAGTAGCGATGGGGAAGGTGTAATTTTTGATTTCTTAAATGATTTGGAAGAAGATACTGGTTTAGAATTTAATAAATTATCTTATAGTGAAGATAAAGACCCATCAAGTGATTATGCTATTACGGTTACTAACAGTGTCACTGATGATGATATTCTAATTTACCAAGATAACTATGCATTGGTTGCTAAAAACAAAATTCAATATAACAATGTTACCGACATTAAAAACGTCGTTATTGGTGTTTTTGAAGACGATATGGACACCATCAACAAATATTTATTAGGTAGCCAGGATGTTACTTATAAGCCATATAAAAATATTGATGATATGATCAAGGATATGGAAAATAACACTATTGATATCATTGCCATTCCTAAATTAGCCTATTTAAATGATATTATTACTAATGAAAATTTAAATATTGCTTATAATATAACTGAATATACTAGAGATTATGTTTTAAAGCTTGGTAACACGAACCGTTTAAATAATATTTTAACTAAATATTATCAAAAATGGCAAAATGAAAATTTTGAGGACAACTTTAATACTCATTTAATTAATAATTATTTTGATATTAAAAAAATTGATGAAAAAGACCAAGTAGATTTTCGTAGTAAGCGTTATAATTATGGTTTTGTGTTAAATAATCCTTTTGACATAACAACTAGTGAAGGATTAAAAGGCTTTAACCATACTTTGTTAAATAGTTTTTCAAAAGCCACTAATATTGAAATAAATTATAAAAGGTATTCATCGATTGAAAACTTAATAAATGATTTTGAAAGTAATAATCTAGATATCATTTTTAATTATCATGATAAAGAACAATATAAAATGGATGTTTATATTACTGTATCACCATATGATGAACAAATTGTTATTATTTCTGACGACAACAATGACCTTACTGTTAATTCTATTAATTCCCTAGAAAATCAAACAGTGAAAGTTGTCAAAGGTAGCCAAATTGCTAAGTTTTTAACTGAACATGGAGTAAAAACTACTACCTATGACAACACCACTCAGTTGCTTAAAAATCTAAATCAAACAGATTTAGCAGCTATTGATTATTACACATATGATAGTTATGTTCGTACCGATTTGAATCATTTTAAAAGTTTAGCCACTTTAAGATTAGACAGTGATTATAACTTTGTTAGTCGTGACATCAAAGCTAATGAAACTTTTAATGAATTATTTGATTTTTATCTATCATTTATTGATGATAAACAATTAATTAATAACAGCTATAAAGATTTATTAGATTATACGAATAATAATCGTTTAATGAAAGTCTTAATAACTATTTTCGGAGCTGTTGTTCTTATCCTTGTTGGCGTCATAACTGGTAAATATTTCAAAAGACGTAAAAATCATAACTCTAAATTATCTAAAACAGATAAATTACGTTATATTGATAGCTTAACTTCTTTGAAAAATCGTAATTATTTAAATGATAATGTTGCCAAATGGGACACTACTGATGTTTATCCACAGTCAGTTATTATTGTTGATTTAAATAACGTTGCGTATATTAACGATAATTTTGGTCATACTGAAGGTGATAAGGTTATTGTCGAAGGTGCTTCTATTCTTATCAATAATCAATTACCAAATAGTGAAATTATTAGAACAAGTGGTAATGAATTTTTAGTTTTCATTATTGGTCAAGATGAAAAAGCTATCGTTAGTTATATTAGAAAACTACATAAAGAATTTAAAAAATTATCTCACGGCTTTGGGGCCGCTATCGGTTATAGTATGATTACCGATGAAATCAAAACAGTTGACGATGCTGTCAATGAAGCTACTCTAGATATGCGAAACAATAAACAAGAAGCGAAATAGTAAGTGAGGCTAGAACCATGAAAAAAATTATCAAAAAAATTTTCAATATTTTAATGAAACCTGAAATGATGATTTTACCTGGTCAACTAGCCTTTTTTATTATATTAGCCATATTTCCACTTTTAACTTTAGTTGGTTATATTGGTTCAAACATTTCACTTTTTTCTAATGCCTTTATTTCTATTATGAATAATTTAGTCCCCCCAGATATTTCCAAAGTTCTAATTCCATTTATGACGGAAAGTGAAATCACTGGAAATATAGCTTTTTTCATGATAGTAGGTTTTTATCTTATATCTAATGGCACTAATTCTTTAATTGTCACATCTAATGAATTATTTGGCATTCCCCATGCACCATTTTTAAAAAGACGTATAAAAGCCTTTTTTATGATTATTCTATTAATGGGATTATTTATTTTTAATGTTTTGGTATTAGCTTATGGTAATATTATTACTAAGGAAATTATTAATTTGGAAATTTTTGCTGGTATTAGTGATAAGTTATATAGCCTTTTTGTTTTATTAAAGTGGCCAGTTGCCTTTATTTGTATTTTTTGGGTTATTAAACTTTTCTATGCATTAGCTCCCGATGATCGAATTCCTAGCAAATACATGAATAAAGGAGCTTTGTTTACTACTATTGGCTGGATCATTGTCACAGCTATTTATTCCTTTTATATTTCCCATTTTGCCAATTATCAAATGTTCTATGGTGGAATATCGACGATCATTGTTATGATGATTTGGATTTACTTTTTGTCTTATATTTTAGTTATGGGTATTGCTATTAACCAAGCTAATTATAGTATTGACAAAAAAATGAACATAAAATGAAGGAAAATGGTCAAAATACATAGTGGGGTACATAATTATTACCGTATGTATCTCACCCGCAGACTACTAGTACATTACTCGGTTTAAGTTGAACACGAGCTGTATTATAGGTAATAATCTCCCTAAAGTTTTGGCTATTATATAGCAAAGTGGTGAAAAACCACTTTTTTTTGCTGTAAAAACGTGTTATAATTATATAGTATTAATTGAGGTGAAACATGAAAACTAAATTAATTAAAGCCTATCATCAAACAGCTGGCTTTCTAAAGCGCTTTGCCAAAGGCACTAAAAATTATTTTAAACATAATGCTTTATTTATTACGTTTGTGATAACCACATTAATCGAAGGTTCACTATTAAGATTTTTTACTGTTAAAAATTTTACGGCAATAAGTCCGGTATTAGCTGATTTTGCTGTTATTTTATTAGTTGGTTCCTTTGCATATTTTTTTAAACCAAAAAATCGTTTTAAATATTTACTAACTTGGTCAATAATTTTTACTTTAGTTTGCGTTATTAATTCTGCTTACTATACCAACTATGTCTCATTCACTTCATTTTCTTTATTAGCCACTTCTTTGCAAATTTTGGGAGTTGGAGATGCTTTAAATACTATTGTTGAGGTTAAAGATTTTAGCTATATTTTAGGGCCAGTTATTCTTATTTTAGTTCATTTAAAATTAAAAAACACTAGTTACTATGATAGTGTTACTACCAAGAAAAAAGCCAAAGTTACTTTTTTTAGGGTTTTACTTACATGCGCGATTGCTTTAGGATTTTTTATGTCTACAGTTACTGGTACCGATATCAGTAGATTATATAAACAGTGGAATAGAGAATATGTTGTTATGAAATTTGGTACTTATGTTTATCAAGCTAACGATTTGATCGCTAGTTTAAAACCCCAAATTAGTCCATTATTTGGTTATGACACAGCTGCCAAAGAATTTAGAGAATATTATGAAAAGTACCCATCAGAAACTAGTAACAATGAATATACCAATAAATATAAAGGTAAAAACGTTATCGTTATTCACGCTGAAAGTATTCAAAACTTTTTATTAGATACCGAAATTAATGGACAAGCGATTACACCTAATTTGAACCGGTTAGCTGAAGAAGGACTTTACTTTTCAAACTTTTATGCCCAAGAAAGTGTTGGAACTAGTAGTGATAGTGAATTTACTTTCAACACCTCACTTTTACCTGCCAGCAATGGTACTGTCTTTGTTAGTTATTGGGACCGTGAATATGTAACCACGCCGAAACTGTTAAAAGAACAAAATTATTATACCTTCAGTATGCATGCCAATAAAGGTAATTTCTGGAATCGTGAAGTCATGCATAAACAACTAGGTTATGATAAATTTTATAACTATACTAACGACTATGATATCAAAGATGAAGATATTATTGGTTTAGGATTAAATGATAAATCATTCTTCGCCCAGTCAACTGAGAAAATCAAAGAAATCGATGCCAAAAATGAAAACTGGTATGGTGTCTTAATTATGCTTACTAACCACACACCATTTACGGGTTTAGAAGATACTACTGATTTAGATTTAACTTATAAATATACTAGGACTAATGAAGAGACTGGTGAAACTGAAGAAGTAATTAATAACTATCTAAAAGATACTACTTTAGGTAATTACTTTACTACTGCTCATTATGCCGATGAAGCCATCGGTGAATTCATAAATGAATTAGATGCGGCAGGTTTATTAGATGATACCATTGTTGTTATTTATGGTGACCATGATGCTAAAATAAAACGTAGTGAGTATAATCGTTATTATAATTATGATCCCGAAACTGATTCCATTTTAGATGAAGATGATCCTAATTATGATGAGTTTACCAAATATGATTATGAACTAAATCGTAAAGTACCATTTATCATTTGGACGAAAGATGAACAGGAACGTAAGGAAATAACTAAAGTTATGGGAATGTATGATGTTTTACCAACTTTGGGTAATATGTTAGGTATTCATAGCCCATATGCTCTAGGACATGATATCTTTAGTACAGATGAAAATTTTGTAGTTTTCCCTAATGGTAATTGGGTAACTGATAAAATGTATTACGATAGCCAAAGTGAAGAAGGTATTCTTCTAGATGAAGATACCGCCATCAGTACCGACTATATTGAAAAATACACTAAACGAGCTGAAGAGGAAGTAACTGTTTCTAATGATATTATCGTTCATGATTTAATCAAAAAAACTACCGAAAGTGAAGAAGTAATTAAAGGAGAATAAAAATGGCCAAAAGAAAAATAAGTAAAAAGAAAGTATCAATATTTGTGATTATTGTTATCTTAATTATAGCTGCTATCACCTTTTTCATCTTTTTAGATAGCAAAAAGGATGATACTGAAACAATTAAAGTTGAAGATGTTGATACGATTGAAGGGTATGATTACACCTTAAAAAGTAATTCGACAAAATATTTTAAAGATTTATTTAAGCAGCTTAAAGAATGCTTAGAAGCTGATGAGATTGATGAGGATGAATATGCCGAACTTGTTAGCAAAATGTTTATTGCTGATTTCTTCAATTTAGATAATAAAATCAGTAAAAATGATGTTAGCGGTGTTCAATTTGTGTATGAAGGCTTTAGAGATGACTTTATTAAGCTTGTCAGCACTTCAATTTACAAAAATGTTGAAAGTAACCTTTATGACGACCGTGAGCAAAATCTTCCAGTAGTCACTAATGTTTCTATTGAAAAAGGGGATAACACCACTTTTACCTATGGTGACCAAACTGATGATAATGCCTATGTTATGAATTTTGAAATTGAATATGATGAAGATTTAGATTATCAAACAAGTGGAACTTTAACATTAATCCACAATGATAAAAAGCTAGAAGTTGCTGCTATGGAAGAAACTAATTAAAACTAGTTTCTTTTTTTCATAAATTAT
>CALVRF010000022.1 GCA_944358495.1 uncultured Bacilli bacterium | reverse complement strand
GCGTTCACCCTTGAGATTTATTTTCACAACTAACTTCTCCATAAAAACAAGTCGGGAACTTTCTACTTTAATTAATAGTTTTTTTTTCGCTCTTTATAACTTTAAACATTCATGATATAATGAAAATGGTGAAAAACATGAAACAAGAAAACATTAGAAATTTTTCCATAATTGCCCATATTGACCACGGTAAAAGTACAATTGCCGATAGAATTTTAGAATTAACTGGGGCGATAAGTGAAAGAGAAAAACAAGACCAGTTATTAGATAATATGGATATTGAAAGAGAACGCGGCATTACCATTAAATTAAATGCTGTTCAGTTAAAATATCATTACCAAAACATTGACTATATCCTGCACCTAATAGATACCCCCGGCCACGTGGATTTTTCTTATGAAGTTTCAAGAAGCTTAGCCGCCTGTGAAGGCGCAGTATTAGTTGTTGACGCCGCGCAAGGTATTGAGGCGCAAACTTTGGCTAACGTCTATCTTGCTTTAGAAAACGATTTAACCATTATCCCGGTTATCAATAAAATTGACCTTCCCAATGCCGATGTTCCTAAAGTCACTAAAGAACTAGTGGATACTTTAGGCTTTAAAGAAGAAGAGATTATTTTAACCAGTGCCAAAACCGGTGAAGGCATTAAAGACTTAGTGAACGCTATTGTCAAAAGAATTCCCGCACCTAAGGGTAATATCAATAATAAACTCCAAGCTTTAGTTTTTGATAGCCACTTTGATCCATATAAAGGTGTTATTGCCTTAGTTAAAGTAGAAGAAGGACAAATACACGTAAAAGATAAAATCAAAATGATGGCTACAGGTGCTGTTCACGAAGTTATTGAATTAGGTGTCTATAATCCTAAGGAGTCACCTAAAAATACTTTAGTTACCGGCGAAGTTGGTTACCTTAGCGGTAGTATTAAAAGTATTCGTGATATTAAAGTTGGTGATACGATTACGTTAGAAAATAATCCTGCCGAAGAAAGTTTACCGGGGTATAAGGCGATGAAGCCCATGGTTTTTTGCGGATTATATCCGATAGAATCTAGTAAATATCCCGAACTTAGAGACGCTTTAGAAAAATTAAAATTAAATGACGCTGCCTTAGAATTTGAACCCGAAACTTCTAAAGCTTTAGGGTTTGGTTTTAGGTGTGGTTTTTTAGGTTTATTACACATGGAAATTACTTTAGAACGTATCGAAAGAGAATTTAATATCGAACTTATTGCTACCAGTCCATCGGTTATCTATAAAATTACCCAAACTGATGGCACCGTTATCGATGTCGATAGTCCAGCTAAAATGCCAGAAAGACAAAAAATTAGTAAAATTGAAGAACCTTATATTAAAACCAATATCCTAGTTCCTAGTCAATATATTGGACCTATCATGGAACTTTGCCAAAATAAACGCGGAAATTATTTAAATATGGAATATTTAGATCAAACTAGGGTTAATATTCATTATGAAATTCCTTTGTCAGAAATCGTTTATGATTTTTTCGATAAATTAAAAAGTACGACTAAAGGTTACGCTTCTTTCGATTACGATTTAATCGGTTACAAAGAAAGCAACCTAGTTAAAATGGATATTTTATTAAATGGCCAGCCAGTAGATGCTTTAAGCATTATTGTGCATAAAGACTTTGCTTATAAACGTGGTAAAGCCATCGTCGAAGCTTTAAAAAAACAAATCCCAAGACAAATGTTTGAAGTTCCTATTCAAGCCGTTATCGGTAGTAAAGCTATTGCCAGAGCTGACATCAAAGCTATGCGTAAAAACGTCTTAGCTAAATGTTATGGTGGTGACGTTTCTCGAAAGAGAAAACTGTTAGAAAAACAAAAAGAAGGCAAAAAGAGAATGAAAACCGTTGGTAATGTCGAAGTGCCAAGTGAAGCCTTTCTAGCTATTTTAAGTATGGATGAGGAGTAATATATGTTAAGTGAAGAACAAAAAAGACAAAAAATCAAAAAAATTATTTATACTGTACAAAATTTTTTAAATAGCGATTATGAAAGTTTAGAAGTTTTAGCTAAAGACATAAGTATTTCATCATCAAGTATTCAAAGGTATTTACATGAAAAGGAAATTATTGAATCAATTTTTGGTCAAGAAGTTTATGAATTAGTCCAAGAAAAATTAAGTTTCAGCAAAGCTCAAGGCCTGCAAAAAGGAGGGTTAAACTCCGCATTAAATAATAAATATAGTAAAGATGAAAAAGGACGCTTTACAGGTAGCCGAAGGAGGTAGAAAATAATGCCAACACCTTATAATTATCTTAAATTAAAACATCAGATCAAACCTCATAAATTTCATTTTTTAGTTGAGCCAGAAATTGACCAAGTTTTGGATCCTAATTTTAGTTACGCTAAATTTAGAGAAGATTATATTGCTTTAAGAAATGGTACTAAACAAGGATATTTTGAAGATATTGATGACATTGACGTAAGTATTTTATATACTAGTGATCCAAAAGAAAAAGAGTTATTTCAAGTTCACTTTGCTCCCGATGAAATCGATCCAGCCCCTGAGTATTATTTCAATATCCAAACTTTACAGCAAGCCTATGAAGATGGCTTAAATGCCGGAGAAGACCCCGTAGCTTTAGATAAAATCATCTCTAGAAAAATGCAACAAGTTGCTCAAAAACGCTATAAAACTGAGCAAAGTAATCTTCAAAAAAGGGCTAGACTTTAATGTTATCAGTCTATATTCATATCCCGTTTTGCTCTCAAATATGTACTTATTGCGATTTTTGTAAAGTTTTAAAAAAAGATGAGTGGATAAATGCTTATTTAGGTGCTTTAAAACAAGAAATTGAAAGTAATTACCAAGGAGACACTATAAAAACTCTTTATATTGGTGGCGGGACCCCAAGTAGTTTAAATATTTCACAGTTAAAAGAATTATTTGCTATTTTAAAAATATTCAAACTAAGTCCTAATGCCGAAATTACTTTTGAAAGTAATATCGAAGACTTAACCAAAGAAAAATTAAAGTTTCTCAAAAATAAAATCACTAGATTAAGTATTGGTGTTCAAACTTTTGATTCTAAGTTAATCAAATTATTAGGTCGAAAGGTCCCTAATATAGAAACAATCAAAGAAGCCCAAAAATATTTTAATAATATTAATGTCGACTTAATGTACGGTTTTAATGAAGAAAATGTGCAAACGTTAAAAAAAGATATTGAAATCTTATTAAAATTAAATATTCCGCACATTTCTACTTATAGCCTTATTTTAGAACCCCATACTAAACTTTATATTGATAATTATAAATTAATAAATGAAGATACAAAAAATGAAGAATATATCAATAAAGTTTTAAAAGAAAACGGCTATATGCATTATGAAATTAGTAATTATGCCAAAAAAGGTTATGAATCAAAACATAATTTAGTTTATTGGAATAATGAACATTATTATGGTTTTGGTCTAGGTGCCAGTGGATATATAAATAATATCCGTTATGAAAATACCAAAAACTTAAATAAATATTTAAATAATGAATTTTCTAGGGTAACTCATAAATTAGATGATAATGAAACTTTACAAAATGAATTTATTTTAGGTTTAAGAAAAATAAAAGGCATCAATAAAGATAAATTCCATAAAAAATATAATTTTAATCCCTTAGAAATTCATGCTGTAAAAAAGTTAATAAATCAACAAGAACTTATTGATGATGGTCAAAACATATATATAAACCCAAAGTATCTATATTATTCTAATGAAATTTTAATTAATTTTTTAGATGATAATTTACACAAACATTAGTTTGTGATATACTTAAGAAGTAAGGTGATAGTATGAAAAAAGATGTATTTAAAACTGAATTAAATTATATTAAAAATTCTAAATATCGTAAAAATGCCGAAGTTCTAATTAGCTTGCTTCCCGATTATTTTTTTGAAGTACCAGCTAGTTCTACTGGTAAATATCATCCATCTTTTGCCCAAGGCCAAGGAGGATTAGTTAGGCATACCAAAGTTGCAGTTAAAATTGCCCATGAACTTTTAAATAGTATTATTGGTCAGCCTTTTAACCAAGAAGAAAAAGATTTAATTATTTTAGCATTAATTCTTCATGATGGTTTAAAACATGGTAATCCAAAAGAAGAATATGTCAGGTTTGACCATCCAGTATTGATTGCTAAATTTATCCAAAATAATCAAAAAAGAACGACATTTAATGATAAAGAAATTCAGTTTTTAACTAATATTATCTCTAGTCATATGGGACCATTCAATACTAATAAATATAGTGATGTTATTTTGCCTATTCCTAAAAACAAATATCAAAAATTTGTCCATATGTGCGACCTTTTAGCCAGTCGTAAATTTCTCGATGTTAAGTTTGATAGTAATAATAACATCGCCGAATAGGGAGGTTTAATATGTCAGTAATCGATGGAACTTTAGTCCGTAATCAAATACTTGAAGAATTAAAAAATAAACTAAAAGAAGAAAACACCATCACGTTAGCCATAATTAGTGTTGGAAATGACGAAGCTAGCCAAATCTATATTAAAAATAAACAAAAATACTGTAACCAAGTCGGCATGAAATGTAAAATATATCATTTGGATTCTAATACAACTCAAACAAAGTTGTTATCCTTAATTAATGATTTAAATAATGATAAAAATATTCATGGAATTATTCTGCAAAGTCCCATACCTCAATCTTTAGACTTTGTCACTTGTAGTAATGCCATTGTTCCAGAAAAAGATGTCGATGGTTTTACCGAAACTAGTGTCTATAAAAATTATACTAATCAAAAAGGTTTACTTCCTTGTACTGTCAAAGGTATTATTTGCCTTTTAGATTATTATCAAATTCCTATTGAAAGTTCTCACGTTGTTATTGTTGGCCGTAGTCTTATTGTCGGAAAACCTTTAGCTATTGCGTTAACCAACCGTAATGCTACCGTTACTTTAGCGCATTCGAAAACTCAAAATTTAAGAGAATTGTGTCAAAAAGCCGATATTTTAATTATCGCCGTTGGCACACCAAAATTAATTACCGAAGACTTTGTAAAAAAAGGCGCCACGATTATCGATGTGGGTATTAATCGCCTTAATGGAAAAATCATCGGTGATGTTGATTTCGATAATGTCAAAGATAAATGCGCTTATATAACTAAAGTGCCTGGTGGCGTTGGCCCAATGACTATCGCGATGTTATTAGAAAATACTTATGAAGCATATAAAGGAAGTGAAAACGATGGATAAAGTATTAAAAGAAGCATTACAACAAGAAAAAGAAAGACAAAATCATAATATCGAATTAATTGCTAGTGAAAACTACGTTTCCAAAGATATTTTAGAACTTCAAGGCAGTATTTTAACCAATAAATATGCCGAAGGTTACCCTAGCAAACGTTATTATGGCGGCTGCGAATACATCGATATTTTTGAAACTACCGCTCAAAATTATTTAAAAGAACTTTTCGACTGTAAATTTGCTAATGTTCAGCCCCATAGTGGCTCTAGTGCCAACATGGCCGTTTACCGCGCTTTGCTTAATCATGACGATAAAGTTATGGGGATGAATCTTTCTAATGGTGGCCATTTAACCCATGGGCATATGCTATCATTCAGTGGCCAAGATTATCAAATCGTCTCTTATGATGTCGATAAAAAAGGATTTATCGACTATGATGCTTTAGAAAAACTAGCTATCAAAGAAAAACCTAAAATGATTATTGCTGGTGCGTCAGCTTACTCAAGAATTATTGATTTTAAAAGATTTAGAGAAATCGCTGATAAATGCGGAGCTTATTTAATGGTTGACATGGCCCATATTGCTGGTTTAGTAGCTGCCGGACTTCATCCTAATCCTGTAGAATATGCCGATGTTGTCACTTCAACCACCCATAAAACTTTAAGAGGACCACGGGGTGGCATTATTATGACTAATGATGAAGAACTTGCTAAAAAAATTGATAAAGCTGTTTTCCCTGGTATTCAAGGTGGACCATTAATGCATGTTATTGCCGCTAAAGCCCAGTGCTTTTATGAAGCCTTAAAGCCGGAATTTAAAGATTATGCTAAGAGGGTAATTAAAAACACTAATGTTTTAGCTAGGACTCTCATCGAAGAAGGTTTTGAGGTAGTATCTGGAGGAACTGATAACCATTGTTTTCTTTTAAATGTTAAAAGTGGTTCTAATTTAACTGGTAAAGATGCCGAACAACTTTTAGATAGTGTGCATATAACTGTTAATAAAAATACTATTCCTAATGATCCTGAAAAACCTTTTATTACTAGTGGTATTCGTTTAGGTGGGGCAGCGATGACTACTAGAGGTTTAAATGAAAAAGAATTTATAACTATTGGTCATTTAATTGCTAAAGTTTTAAAAAATCCAGACAATAAAGAAATATTAGATAATGTTAAACAAGAAGTAACTAAACTAACTGATAAATTTAAGGTAGGGGAGTAAATATGTCAAAATGGGATAAAGAATATTTAAAACTATGTAAAAAAATATTAATCGAAGGAGTAGAAGTTGAAAACCGTACAGGCACCAACACTATAAAAATACCATCATATCATTTTCATTTTGATTTTGAAGAAGAATTTCCCGTTTTAACCACCAAACAACTTTTCTTTAGACAAGCAATTTTAGAAATGCTTTGGATATATCAAGTTGGTAGTAATGACGTTAGATGGCTTCAAGATCGTGATGTTCACATTTGGGATGAATGGGAAATTGATGAAAATGGTAAATGGACGGCCGAACAACTAGTTTTAAATGATGAAGGTAAGTTAGAAAAACAAATAATTGAAAAACAATTTGACCCCAAATATGCCCATACTATTGGAACAGCTTATGGTTATATTGTTAATAAATTTGATTTGATGAACAAGTTAATAGATAGTTTAAAACATAACGGAAATGACCGAAGACGAGTTATTAGTTTGTGGCAAGATGATTATTTAGCTACCGCTGTTTTACCATCATGTGTTTGGTCTAGTGAATGGGATGTTACTGATGGAAAGTTAAATGCTTGGGTTCATCAAAGAAGTTGTGATGTGCCTTTAGGTTTGCCATTTAATGTCACGCAGTATTCTGTTTTACTGCATATGCTTGCCCAAGTTACTGGATTAAAGCCGGGAACTTTAGATTGGAGTATTAAAGATGCTCACATATATGTCAATCAAGTGGAAGGAATTAAAGAACAAATAAGAAGAGGCGAAGATCTAGAAGATTTGCCCGCACCTACATTATGGTTAAATCCGGAAATTGCAGATTTTTATGATTTTGATAATTCTAAAGAATGTAAAGATGTCAAAGTTTTAAGTTATCGCCATCACGGAAAAATTAGATTTCCACTGGCTAGATAGGGGGATGTTATGAAATTATCAATTATAGCTGCCATCGGCAAAAACTATGAACTAGGCAAAAATAATGAACTTATTTGGCACCTAAAAGAAGATATGCAGTTTTTTAAAGCAACCACTATGGGTCATAAAATCATTATGGGAAGAAAAACCTTTGAATCACTGCCCAAGCTACTTCCTGGAAGAAAACATCTAGTTCTAACTCGCACTAGTCTAGAATTTCCACCTGAAGTAGAAGTCTACCACAATTTAAAAGATTTTCTAGAGGCTTATAAAGATTCCAATGAAGAAATATTTGATATTGGTGGTGAAACTTTATATAGACAGTTGTTAGATTATGCTGATAAACTATATTTAACAGAAATTGAAGCAGAAGATAAAGATGCAGACGCTTATTTCCCACAGTTTAATAAAAATGAATTTGACAATGCCATTTTAGGAACATATTATGATGAAAAAAAAGATATAAAATATAGACATGTACTATATAAAAGGAGGCACTATGGCCAAAGGTAAATTAATAGTTATTGAAGGAACTGATTGCTCTGGTAAAGAGACCCAAACTAAACTTTTAATTAGTAAATTAAGAGAAAAAAACATTATGGTGGATAATTTTAGTTTTCCTAATTATAACTCTCCAACAGGGAAAATAATCGGAGGACCTTATTTAGGTAAAAACTATATTTGTGATAGTTATTTTAAAGAAGGGCCAACACATGTTGATCCTAAAGTGGCTTCACTTTATTATGCTGCTGATCGTAAATATAATATTGATAAAATTACATTTCTCTTAGAAAATGGTGCTAATATCATTTTGGACCGTTATATTTATTCTAATATGGCTCATCAAGGTGGAAAAATAGAAGATTCGAAGGCCCGTAAAGAAATGTATGAATGGTTAGATAATTTAGAATTTAATTTATTAAAATTGCCAAAGCCCGATGTAGCTATTTTCCTACATATGCCCACTAAACAATCACAAATTTTAAAAAAAAGCCGTGTCAATGAAAAGCCTGATGGTCATGAAAAAGACATCAATCATTTAAAAGCTGCCGAAAGAGCCTATATCGAACTCGCTCAAAAATATCATATCAAAACAATAGAATGTGCGAATGAAGATGGTATCAGAACCATTGAGGATATTAATGAGGAATTATATGGTTATGTGATTAAGGAGTTAGAAAAATAACTCTTTTTTTTCATATAATTATTTAGAGGTGACAGTATGAAAATAATCGCCCATCGTGGTAATGACGAAGTCCATAAAGAAAATAGTCTAGAAGCTATTTTAAATAGTTTAAGTAAATCATATATTGATGGTATTGAAATCGATATTAGAATGACCAAAGATTATAACTTTATTATTCATCATAATCCTTTTTTTGTTGGTTACTACATAAAAAAAACTAAAATAAAAAAACTTCAAAAGAAAGGGTTAAATTCTTTAGAAGAAGTTTTAAAACAAATTAAAAGTGATAAAATCATTATGATTGAAATCAAAGAAGAAAGTGATAAGTATAAATTATTGCTCTTAAGATTAAATAAAATATTAAAAAAATATCCTCTAAATTACTATTTATGTAGTTTCAATTATAATTTGATAAAATATTTAAAAAATAAATATTCACAATATAAAGCTGGTCTAATTATCGGTTATAAAATTAACGAAAACTATTTACACAATAATTTTGACTTTTCTTCAGTTAATTATAAATTAACTCCTATTAAAACTAATAAAGAAACTTTTATTTGGACAGTTAACAAAAAAGAGTTGTTAAACAAAATAGCTGATAATCAAAATATTATTACGGATAAAGCTAAAGAAATATCTAAATTTATAAACGTGGAGAAACTACTTTAACTTTTTCTGTGAAAATAAAAGCTTTATCATCAAAAGCTCGAATAATTTTAGTAACTTCTTCGGCTTTTTTACGTGGTGCTGAAACCATTAATAAAACTTTATCATCTTTATTTTCTATAACTCCATTAACTTTAAAATGTGCTTTTTTTAATCTACCAATTAAAGGCCTAGCTATTTGTTTTTCTACCTCAACCATCAAAACAATGTTTCCCAAGGCAATTTTTTCTTCCAAAGCACTACCAAAATATGAGCCAACTAAAGATCCCAACGCAAAAAACAAAATTTTCCAAGGATCTTCATGAACATTAGTAATAACGGTCCCTGTTACTACTACCCAAATTAATGCAATAATAAATTGTAAAACCGCCCCTAATATTTTTTTGCCATTAGAAACTACAATAATTCGTAAAGTCCCTAAAGCATCTTCAATAATTTTAAAAACAAAAATGCCAATATAAATCCATATATTCATAAGTTTCACCTAATAATATTGTTTATAAAAAATGTAAAAATATTCTATAAAAAATAAAATAATTAAATTATAATGTGAAATTTATGTGAAAAAAGTAAGCCGATATGCTATACTATATTAAAGGAGGAATAAAATGCGAAAAATAAGTTATTTAATAGCTGGGGGAATTGTATTAGTTTGTTTATCTGGGTGTGATAGTACTGCCCAAGAACTTAGTTGTACATTATCTAGAAATGATAAAGTAAATGGCTATACTTTAGAGTCTACATATAATGTGACAGCTAATGGCAATGTGGTGGAAAAAGTCGTTACTAAAGAAGCAGTTACTACTGATGATGCAGAATTACTTTCTACTTTTGAAAATCAGTTTGATACAACTTATTCTGCTATGAATGAGGCTTATGGTGGTTATACTTTTAAAGTAACTAAAAAAGATAATACTGTAACTTCCGATGTCACTATCGATTACACTAAAGTGGATTTAGACACATTAGCTAAAGATGAACCAACAGTAAAAAACTTAATGAATAATAATAATCAAATTACTTTGGATAAGTTAAAACAATCCTATGAAAGTATGGGAGCGACTTGTAAATAAAAGCTAGAATGTAAAGTTCTAGTTTTTTTTACAATTTTAGGGCGAAAATACTTGCTTCATAGGGGGGTATACTATAAATGTAGTATATAATTAAAAATCTTGGGTAGGTTATAAATATTAATAAAAATACTAATTCTACATTGTCTTTATATGCATAAAAAAGTTATAATAGAAATAACAATATAAAGTAAGGTGATAATATGCGAAAAATAAAAAAAAGAAAAATCAAATGAAAATAATAGTATTATCAAGTGCTTTCTTTTTATTATTTATAACTGCTGGTTATGCAGCTTTTATGACTAACTTAAATATAACCACCAAAGGGAATATTAAGGAAAAAATCGTTGATATAACTCAAGATATTGTTACTAGTGGAGATGGTCTTTATGAAGATGTTTATGAAAAAGGATGATATGTCTATAAAGGAACAGATCCTAATAATTATATTAAGTTTGATAATGGTGAAATGTGGCGAATAGTTTCTAAAGAAAAAGATGGCACTTATAAAATAATTAAAAACGATTTATTAAAAATCCAAGAATGGGACATTACTGGAGGAACATATGGTTCTAACAATTGGAGCAGGCCGGCCGACTTAAATGCATATTTAAACGGGGAGTATTATAACAGTTTAGATAGTTCTATAAAAAGCTACGCGGTATCACATAATTGGGGGATAGGGGCAGTAACATATAATAATAATGATTTGACAAGCCAAATAAATGATGAAAATAACACAACATGGAATGGAGAAATCGGTTTAATAAGTGCAAGCGACTATTTACGGGCAAATACAAATACTGAGCAATGTGGAACTCATAAGCTAAATCAAGAAAATCCATCAATTTGTAAAGAAACGAATTGGTTATTTGCTGAAGATTATTGGACAATATCAGCGTATGCCTCTGATGATCATCACGTGTTTATTATTCATTCCAGTGGTGGATTAGATACATATTTTGCTAATTACCAAGAAAAACAGGTTCGCCCAGCCCTGTATTTAAATTTTGATGTAAAAATTACTGGTAAAGGTAGTATTAATGAACCATATAAAATTATTTCCTAGAATAAAAAGAGATTGTAATGAAATAGATTAATTTCATCAATCTCTTTTTACATCATTTGATAATTGGAAGTATTATAATTATTAGAATAAGATTTATTAACAATATTCTCTAAATTACTAACTCTTTGTTCCAAACTATTTATTTGATTACTTAATGTATTAATTTCTGATGTCGTATAACCAGTGGTAGTATTCATCGAAGTAGTTGGTGCTGGCATCGGAAGTGGCATAGGCATATTCATCATTGGATATGCTCCTTGCATACTTTGCATTGGCATCCCATACATTGGATATATTGGGTATGGCGTAGCATTTCCACAATTACGGTCTTTTTTCAAATTAATTCCCCCTTTTTCATTCTAATAAATTATATGCTTATGTTTGATTTTGGTGTCTATACATGATACAATTAAATACGGTGATTAACATGCGTTTAAAAAATGTGAAAGGTGCCAAAGAAGTTATTGATGCTTCTCCATATATTATTAAGAATCCTGAGAACTATAAAGGCATATATAAAAGCCTATTTCATAATAATAATCCCATTCATTTAGAAATTGGCATGGGAAAGGGCCAGTTTATAATGCAAATGGCTGAAAGGTATCCAAATATCAATTTTATTGGTATTGAAATGTATGATAGCGTTATTATTAGAGCTATTCAAAAACAGGAAGAAAAGAAGTTACCTAATTTAAAATTAATAAGGTTTGATGCAACAAATATTGAAGATATTTTCGACCACGAAATTGAAACATTATATTTAAACTTTTCAGATCCATGGCCGAAAAAAAGACATAGTCACAGAAGGCTAACTAGTGATAGATTTTTAAAAAGATATGATAGTATTTTCACTAATAAAAAAACTATTATTCAAAAAACCGATAATCGTAAACTTTTTGAATTTTCTTTAAAATCTTTTACTGATTACGGTTACAAAATTGATGAACTGTCATTAAATCTTCATGAAGATGATATTCCTAACATCGAAACTGAATATGAAAACCGTTTTTCTAGTTTAGGATATCCCATATATATGGTTAAAGTTACAAAATAGACATTTTTTTACATGTAAAGTAATGAAAAAACTATTAAAAATAAGCAAAGTTTGATATAATCTAGATGAAGCAGGTGTTATATGAAAGGAAAAATTCTTACAGTTTGTTTACTAGCTATTTTATTAACTGGATGTACAATTGTCAGAATTGATACGACCAGTATTGATAATATGGTTGATGTTGTGCTTTCTAAAGATAACACTTTATATAACCGCATAGGAATAGGGTATAAATACTATGTCCCTAGAGGAGTGACTTATATTGATAGTAATGGGTCTAATGATAGACTATATTCTAATGGCATTTACTACTATTTATATTTAGATGAAATTAATTACTATTATAAAAATAGCATCAATTATAAAGAAGATAATTCTAAATATTATTCTAGAAAAATAGACAACAAAGATGGTGTTGGTTATTTAGAAATTACTGAAAGAAAAGATAATCAATATTTAATCGAATTTGTTTATAATTATGCCAAAATTGAAGCTTTAGTACCTAAAGAAGATATCAACTCCACAGTTTTAAATGCTTCCTACATTTTATCGACAATAAAATACAACAAAGACATAGTAAAATTGTCGTTAGAAGATGATTTCTTAAAATCCAAAGAAGACAAATACGAAGAATTTACTTCAAAAGGTAATAGCGATAACTTTTTGCGCTATGATGAAACAGAAGAATAGAGGTGTTATTATGGGATTAATGGACAAGTTCAAGAATTTATTTACTGAAGAAGTAGAAGAAGTAGAGGAAGAGCCAATAAAAAAAGAAGTGATTCAAGTCGAAATTCCTTCACCAGCAGCTAGAAGAAGCAAACAACCAGAAGCCGAAGAAAAACAAGAAGAAGTTCCAGTTAGGGAAGAACCAAAACAAGAAGAGAATAAATTTCCATTCTTTGATGATGAGGATTTTAGTACAATTGAAAAGAAAGAAGAGCCAAAAGAAGAAAAGAAACCGGCTTATCAACCTTATCAAAACAAAAATTATCGCAAAGAAACTAAAGAAGTTTATAGTCCACAAAAAGAAGAGAAAAAAGTGTTTAAGCCAACACCAATTATTTCTCCAGTTTATGGGATTTTAGATAAAAATTATCAAAAAGAAGACCTAAAAAGAAAGAATGAAAGACCACGTACTTACTATAATGCCAAAGAAGCTACAGTCGATGAAATTAGGAACAAAGCTTATGGCACTTTAGAAGACGACATTGAAACAACATTATTTGGTCGTAATAGAGCTATTTTTGAAGATGAAAAGAAAGAAGAAGATCCAGTCGATCTTGTTGAAGAAAATATTAAAGTAGATAGTGAAGTTACTAAAACTTTAGAGGATAATAACATTACCGACGATTTAATCGGGGAAAGACCTCGCCATGTATCTACTGACACAGAACCTGATTTAACTGAATTATTAGAAGAAGAATTAGGGAAAGGTCAAAAAGAAGAAGAACAAAAGCCCCATAAAATAAGTGATAGTGAATTATTTAGTATGATAGATTCAATGTATCAAAAAGGAGATAAACAATGATAAGTTTAGTAGATTTAATGGGCATTATCTTTTATGCCGCGTTAATTGTTTTAGTTATTGCTTTAATCGTTTTAGTTTTTAGAGCTATTAAAACATTAGATAAAGTTGATAAAACCATCGATGATATTAATGAAAAATCATCAAAATTAAATGGCCTATTTAACATCATTGATAACACAACTGATGTTGTAGTAGGAATAAGTGATACGATTGTATCATTTATTACTAGTAGTATTGAAAATTTAATTAATAGAAAGAAGGGGAAAAAAGATGAGTAAAAGTGGTATTGGAAAGTTTTTAGCTGGTGCAGGGATTGGTGCTGCTCTAGGCATTTTATTCGCGCCTAAAAAAGGCTCAGATACTAGAGCTGATTTAAAAAACATGTTTGATGACCTAGTTCGTAAAGTTCGTTCAATTGATGCTGAAGATGTTAGACTAACTGTTGAAGCTAAAATTGAAGAATTAAAAGAAGGGTTAGCTAACTTAGATAAAGAAACAGTTTTAACTGAAGCTAAAAAACAAGCTAAGAAATTACAAAAGCAAGCTGAAAAATTAGTTGAATATGCCATTGAAAAAGGCACACCAATTATTGAAAAATCAGCTAATGCTATTAAGTTAAAAGTCATTGAAGTTTCTGAACAAATAATTGAAAAATTATCTGATGACAATGCTAAGCAAGTTAAAAAAGCAGAAAAATAATTCTGCTTTTTATTTTACAAAACTTTTGTTCGTGATATAATGAACTTAGGTGAAAACTATGAAAAAAATTATTATGCATATTGACGTTAATAATGCTTTTTTATCTTGGACTGCAGTTTTACTTTTAAAACAAGGTTATCCATATGATATTAGAAAAACATATGCCGTTATTGGTAATGAAGATAATAAAAGACATAGTATCGTTTTAGCTAAATCTACACCGATAAAAAGACTAGGCGTCGTAACAGCGGAACCTATTTTTATGGCAAGAAAAAAATGCCCAACTTTAAAAGTTTATAAACCCAATTATAAATGGTATAAAAAAATGAGTGATGCTTTATTTACTTTAATTAGTAAATATACACCGGATATTCAAAAAATGAGTATCGATGAGTGCTTTTTAGACTATGGGCCTATTAAACATTTATATGGTGATGAAGTAAAATTTGCTTATAAATTAAAAAATGAAATAAAAAATACACTAGGTTTTACCGTCAATATAGGTATCGCAAACAGTAAATTATGTGCCAAAATGGCTTCCGATTTTTCGAAGCCTGATAAAGTTCATACCTTATATGCCTATGAAATTGATAAGAAGATGAAACCACTGCCCATTAATGATTTATTCTTTGTCGGAAAGAAAACTGCCGAAAAATTAAAAAGATTAAATATTAATACTATTGGTGATTTAAGTAAATGTACTTATGACTTTTTATATCCTTATTTTAAAAATCAATCTCAAAAATTAATCGAAGCCGCTAATGGAATCGATAATTCTATTATCGAAAGAGATAAAACCGTCACTAAAGGTATAAGTAATAGTACCACCTTAACGCATAATTTAATCCATAAAGAAGAAGTCTTAGAGATATTAGAAGCCATTAGTGAAAATTTGTGTTCTCAGCTTAGAAAAGAAAAAAGATATGCCACAGTCGTTAGAGTACAATTAAAAGATGCGAACTTTAAAAACTACACCCATCAAACCACTTTAACGAATGCTACTAATAGTACTTCCAAAGTTATTGAAACATCCAAAAAGCTATTAAAAGAAATGTGGAAAGACGAACCCATTAGATTAGTCGGATTAGCTTTAGATGGCCTAACAACTGAATTTAGTTATCAGACCTCTTTATTTGATGATGAAAATGTTTATAAAAATAAAGAATTAGATGATACATTAGATAAATTAAAAGACCGCTTTGGTAAGGATATTATTACTAAAGCATCACAATCTGGTAAAAAGAAAATTAGTAAAAAATATACCGAATAAGTAATTCTAAGGGATTACTTTTTCTTTTGACTTTATTATGGTATACTTATATAGTAAGTGAGGTATCCAAAATGAATGCAAACATCATAAAAAACATTAGTGAAGAATTAAAAGTTAAAACAAACCAAGTTGAAAAAACTTTACAACTTTTAGAAGACGGAAACACTATTCCTTTCATTGCTCGTTATCGCAAAGAAATTACTGGTAATTTAGATGAAGAGCAAATAAGAAAAATCAATGAAGTTTATTTATAT
>CALVRF010000021.1 GCA_944358495.1 uncultured Bacilli bacterium | reverse complement strand
TATTAATGGCTGTAGGTTATGCCGCTTTTAGTAGTGTACTTAATATAAGCGGAACAGGTTCGATAACAAGTTCATGGAATATAAAAATAACAAATGTCGAAGTAAGTAATATAGTAGGAGATGCATCAGACGGAGAAGGAACAACCTTTGAAAATTTAACAGCAACTATTAATTCTAATTTAGTAAGTCCAGGAGATTCTATAACCTATGATGTAACTGTTAGAAATGATGGAAGTTTAGATGCCATACTTACTGATATTAATTTAACTGAAAGCACCAATCCAGCAATTTCTTTTAGTACTTCAAACTTAGAAGAAGGAACAGCGTTAGGATCAGGAGAAGAAGCTATTTTAAAGGTAACGGTAACTTATAATAATAGTGTTACTAGTCAACCAGATGATACGAGTGCCGACTTATCTGTAACCTTAACTTATGAACAAAAAGGCAGTGGAACCATAATTCCCGGAGGAGATACTGTTAATATGGGTGGACAAGAAGTAGAATTAGTTTCTTCAGGTGATGGCTTATATGAAGATGAATATGAAACTGGGAAATATACATATAAAGGAGCCAATCCAAATAATTATATAACATTTAATAATGAAAAATGGAGAATAGTATGTATTGAAGCTGATGGAAGTATAAAAATTATACGAAATGAAAGTATTGGTCAAAAAGCATTTGATATAGATAATAGTAATAAGTGGGATCAATCAGATATAAAGGAATATTTGAATGATACTTATTTATTAACTTTAACCCAGAAGGATAAAGTAGTAAATTATAGCTGGAGTGTTGGTTATTCTTATGTGTATGATGATGAGTTGACTGTTCAAATTGAAAGAGAAAATGCGAATACATGGTTAGGAGAAATAGGAATTATAAGGTATAGTGAATATGTACGAGCTGATTCTAATAATTTATGTGTAACTGGCACCTCTCAAGAAGAGTGTGGCGAAACTAACTGGATGTTTGATATTTTTACACCTTGTGAAAGTCTTTGGACTATATCTCCTTCGGCTATTTCTAGCGAAATGGTGCTTGCTTTACACTTTGAAGAACATTTTTATAGAAGTTATCATGATGCTTATAACGTAGTCTCTATTTTTCCAATGCTTTATTTAACTTCAAAAATCACCTTAAGTGGAACCGGAACCCAAAGTGACCCTTATATCATAACCAATTAATGATTGAATTTTTGGAATAAATATGATATATTATAATTAGTGAGGGAAACCTCATAAAAAAGGAGACATTGAAACATATCAATGCCTGCCAAAATTTTGGGCAAGCACTTCAGTTCATTAAAGAACTAAGGTGCCTTTTTTTACCAAAACCCCCTGATTAAAAGAGTATAAGTAAAATTATGATTATAAGAAGTATAACTATTAAAAAGTCTTTTTTCGTCATAATCATAAAGCCTCCTTTCGAACTAAGAATAGTGAAAAAAGGCAGACACCAATAGCGGTTACAATATCTCCTAAATCCAATATAAATTAGATTGATTTTTGGGTCAAATGGTCAATTTAGAAAATTGATATAGCTTAGGTTTATGAAAATAGGAAATTTGCTTAGATGAATTTCCTATTTTTTATATTTCTTTTAATTAAAATGGTAAATTTCAATAATTTATCGTTTTTTTTAAGATGTGTGATATAATACTGGTGGTGAAAAGGAGCAAAAAAATGAAAAAGAGGGACATTACTAAAGAAATAGTTAAAGATGAAGAGTTTTTAGAAATAGTTACTCCTATTTTAGGTTCTTTAGAATTTAAAAAAAGAAAAGAATGGTTACATCATGAAAATTGTTCTTTATATGAACATTGTTTAGTAGTTTCTTATTTATCTTATAGAATATGTAAGAAAAGAAATTGGAATTATCGTGATGCGGCGATTGGTGGATTATTACATGATTTTTATAAAGAACCTTGGCAAGAGAAAATCCATGAAAAAAAGCCTTTTTTTAAACAACATGGATTTGTACATGCACATGAAGCAATGGAGAACGCTTATAAGTATTTTCCGGAATTAATGAATGAAAGGGTAGCTAATATAATTGAAAGACATATGTTTCCACTTAATATAAAGCCTCCCAAATATAAAGAAGGGTGGGTAGTTACCTATGCGGATAAAAGGTTATCCATGGATGTAGTGGTTAATATTAAGGCATTGCCTAAATATTTGGGGTTAGCTAGAGTTATTCATAATATTAAAAAGATTTTTAGGAGGTGATTTGATGAATGATACAATAGCAGCGATTGCAACAGCTCAAGGTGTTGGGGCGATTGCGATAATTAGGGTTAGTGGTGATGAGGCCATAGATATTGTTAGTAAGATTTTTTCTAATAAAAAGTTTATTGATGCGCCTAGTCATACGATTCATTATGGTTATATTGTGGATAATGGTGAAAAAATCGATGAGGTTTTAGTTTCTTTAATGAGGACCCCTAAAACTTTTACTAAAGAAGATGTTGTAGAAATTAATACGCATGGTGGTATTAATACAACTAATAAGGTTTTAGAACTTTTATTATCACATGGCTGTCGTTTGGCGATGCCAGGAGAATTTACGAAAAGAGCGTTTTTAAATGGCCGAATTGATTTAACGGAAGCTGAGGGCGTTATGGATTTAATTAATGCGAAAACGGATAAAGCTCGCACCATGGCTCTTAATCAAGTTGGGGGCAAGGCTTCTAATCTTATTAAGAATTTAAGAAGCGATTTAGCTTCAATTTTAGCGAATATCGAAGTTAATTTAAATTATCCAGAGTATGAAGATATTGAAGAAATGACAACTTTAAAAATAAAAGATAGTATGGGTGACTTAGAAGAAAAGGTTAATCAAATTATTCGGGCTAGTAAAAACGGCGAACTTTTAAAAGAAGGAATTAAGACGGTTATTGTTGGTCGCCCTAATGTTGGTAAGAGTAGTTTGCTTAATACGTTAATTGGTAAAGAAAAAGCGATTGTTACAGAAATTCAAGGGACAACGAGGGATAGTGTAGAAGCTACACTAATATTCGATAACATTATTTTAAACCTTATTGATACAGCGGGAATTAGAAAAACTAATGATTTGGTTGAAAGTATTGGGGTAGAAAAAAGTTTAAGTTTAATCGATGAAGCGGATTTAGTATTACTAGTTTTAAATTACAATGAAAAGCTTAGTGACGATGATTATAAATTAATTGATAAATTAAAAGGAAAAAATTATATTACGATTATTAATAAATGTGATTTACCAAAAGTTATTGATGATAGTGGTTTAGAAAATATTGTTTATGTTAGTGCTTATAAAGGAACTAATATTAAAGGTATTGAAGATAAAATAAAAGAATTATTTAATTTAGAAAAGATTGAAACTGATGATATGAGTTATTTAGGTAGTGCCCGTAGCTTAGCTATTTTAAATGAAGTTAAGGAAGCTATTGTTGATGTTAATAATGGTTTAGAACTTGGTTTTACTTTAGATATGATTGAAATTGATTTAAAGAGAATTTGGAATTTACTAGGTTCGATTATTGGTGATAATTACGATGATGAACTTATTGACGAATTATTTAGTAGGTTTTGTGTTGGAAAGTAGGTGATTTGATGGATTATGAAATTATTGTTGTTGGTGGTGGCCATGCCGGTTGTGAAGCGGCTTTGGCTTCGGCCCGTAAAGGTCATAAAACTTTATTAGTAACGGGTAATATTAATAATATTGCGGATATGCCTTGTAATCCATCGATTGGTGGAAGTGCGAAAGGTATTGTTGTCAGGGAAATTGATGCTTTAGGTGGCGAAATGGGTCGTAATGCTGACAAAAGCTTATTACAAATAAAAATGCTTAATAGTGGTAAAGGTCCAGCAGTTAGAGCTTTAAGAGCGCAGGCGGATAAAATTACTTATCCTAAAGAAATGCTTAAGACTTTGAGAAGTACTAATAATTTAGAGATTAAAGAAGCTTTAGTTAAAGATATTATCGTTAATGATAATAAAATTGGTGGAGTTATTTTAGAGTCTGGCGAAGAAATTAAAGCTTCGGCGGTTATTTTAACGACTGGTACTTATATGAATGCTGATATTTTAGTTGGGGATATGAGGAGAAGAGAAGGTCCTCATGGTGAAAAGCCATCTAATTATTTAAGTGATAATTTAGCTAAAAAAGGTTTTGTTATTAAAAGACTTAAAACAGGTACTCCGCAACGGATTGATAAAAATTCGATTGATTTTTCGAAAACAAAAATAGAAAATGGGGATAGTGTATATCATACATTTAGTTTTGATATGAAGCCTTTATATGATATTGATAAGCAAGTTCCATGTCATTTGATTTATACGACACCTAAAACTCATGAAATTATTCGAAAAAATTTAAATAAATCAAGTATGTATGGTGGGCTTGATGATATTAAAGGTATTGGTCCAAGATATTGTCCATCGATTGAAGATAAAATTGTACGTTTTGCGGATAAAGAAAAACATCAATTATTTTTAGAACCAGAGAGTTTATACTACGATGATATTTATGTTCAAGGCTTTTCAACATCAATGCCTTATGATGTTCAAGAAGAAATGGTTCATAGTTTACCGGGATTAGAGCATGCTAAAATATTAAAATATGCTTATGCGATTGAGTACGATTCAATTTATCCAACCCAGTTAAAACAGTCTTTAGAGACAAAATTAATTGAAAATTTATTTACAGCTGGTCAAATTAATGGAACTTCGGGTTATGAAGAGGCAGCTTGTCAGGGGTTAATTGCTGGAATTAATGCGGCTTTAAAATTAGAAGGTAGAGAGCCATTGATACTTAGACGTGATGAAGCTTATATTGGAGTTTTAATCGATGATTTAATTACTAAAGGTATTAGAGACCCTTATAGGTTATTAACGTCAAGAGCGGAATATCGTTTATTATTACGTCATGATAATGCTGATTTACGTTTAAGAGAATATGGTCATGAAATTGGTTTGATTGATAATGATAGATATAATAAGTTTTTAGAAAAGAAAAAAAGTATTAATGATTTGACGGAAAAATTATATTTAAAAAAATTGACGCCAGCTGATAACGATTATTTAGTTTCGATTGGAACTAAGGAGTTAAAAGATGGAATTAGTTTATATAATTTATTAAAAAGGCCAGAGGTTTCTATTAATGATTTAAAGCAGTTTTTAGATAATGAATATAGTGATGAAGTATTGGAACAAGTAAATATTAGTGTGAAATATGAAGGGTATATTAACAAAGCTAAAAGAGAAGCGGAAAAGATGAAAGACCTTGAAAATAAGAAAATTCCGGAAGATATTGATTATGATGCGATGCATAATTTAGCTAGTGAGGCTAAGCAAAAATTAAAAGAGATTAGACCGACATCATTAGGTCAAGCTTTAAGAATTAGTGGGGTTAATCCTGCTGACATATCGATTTTAATGATTTATTTAAAGAGGGATTATCATGGACAAAGATAGGTTTATTTTAGAAGTCTCTAAGCTAGGAATTGATTTAACTGACGAGATGCTTATGAAGTTAGACGCATATTATAAGTTACTTATTGAATGGAATCAAAAAATAAATTTAACGGCGATTACTGATAAAAAAGAAGTTTATTTAAAACACTTTTATGATAGTTTAACATTAGTTAGAGTGATTGATTTAAATAAAGAAGAAACTTTATGTGATATTGGAACTGGAGCAGGATTTCCAGGCCTAGTATTAAAAATTGTCTTTCCCCATTTAGAGGTAACTTTAGTCGATGCTTTAAATAAAAGAGTTAATTTTTTGCAGTTAGTTTGTGATAAATTAGGACTTGATAATGTTGAATGTATTCATGCACGAGCTGAAGAATACGCTTTAAAAAATCGGGATAAATTTGATGTAGTGACAGCTAGAGCCGTGGCTTCATTAAATATTTTATTAGAGTATTCAATTCCTTTAGTTAAAGTTTCTAAATATTTTATTGCTTTAAAAGGAAATGAGAAAAAAAATTATTCAAAGGCTTTAGAAGTTTTGAATAGTAAAATTATCCAGATTGATAAGTTTTTATTACCAGTAGAAAGTAGCCAGCGAACGCTTATAAAAATAGAGAAAACGGGTAAGACTTTAGATAAGTATCCACGGAGATATGCTGAGATTAAAAAAAGACCACTTTAGTTTTTTTCGAGTAAAGTGGTTTTATTGTGCAAAGTTGCTTGAAATATTTCCCGAAAAATAGTATTATAATTATAAAAGAATAGAAGGGAGGGGTACTTTATGCCTGAAAACGGTCGATTACAAGTTTTAAATATGGCTGATATTTTACCAAATAGGTTTCAACCACGTTTTCATTTTGATGAATTAAAACTTACTGAATTAGCCGAATCTATCAGAAAATATGGCGTTATTCAACCGATTGTAGTTAGGCAGATTGGCAACAAATATGAAATTATTGCTGGCGAAAGAAGATATAAAGCTAGTCAAATTGCCAATAAAAGTACTATCCCAGCTATTATTGTTCATCTAACTGATAAAGAAAGCGAAGAGATTGCCTTACTAGAAAATGTTCAAAGACAAGAATTAACACCAATCGAAGAAGCAGTTTCTTATAAACGTATTTTAGATATGGGCTTAACCCAAGAAGATTTGGCTAAAAAAATCGGAAAAACTCAATCAACGATTGCTAACAAAATTAGATTACTTAATCTCGATGATGAGGTTCAGTATGCACTTTTGAACGGGAAAATTTCCGAAAGACATGCTCGTTCATTACTTAGAATTCACGATAAAACAAAGCAAGTTGAAATGTTAAAGAGGATTATTAATGAACGTTTGACAGTTAAAAAGACAGATGATGAAATTAAAAAGATATTAGCAGATAATTCTAACAATAGTCAGATTAAACAAATAAAACCAACAATTAAGAGTAGTGGACCAGTAGAAATGTTGTTTCAAGATGAAAAACCTACACCTCGTAGAGCAGTAGCTGTAGCTAGTCATGATATTATTAGAGTTCATCCACCTAAGGAATATGAAGATAAATTTAACAAAAGAAAGGAAGAGGGCTTTATGGATATAGATAAGATTATGAGAGAGGCGCAAGATATTAATGTGCCTGAACAGAATAAAGATATATCAGGATTGATGAGGCAAGAAGCGGAAACGCCTGATGTTTTTGGTCAAGGAGCTAATCCAGTTAATGTTTCTGCTCCAGCGGCACCAATAACTTCTGAGCCAGTAACTGAAGATCCTGTTGAACAAAATCGTTTTATTAATGTTAGTGCGACTTCGGTTAAAGAGGAACCTAAAGTAAATCCGGCTACTCAGCCAGCTAATAACGGTGTAAGTTTTGATAGTATTTTTAATCAAGCACCGCAAAATTTGACTGCCAGTAATCAAACGGCAAATCAGAGTAATAGTGGAACTGATATAGCATCTTCTATTCAATCAACAATTAATTCACAAGGACTTAATGAAGGTTTAAGCCAAACAAATACTGAACCTCAGGTATCAATCCAAGAGCCAGTAATGCAACCAGTCATGAAAAATGATTTAGGGAATAATCCTATGAATAATATTTCCGAACCAGTTGCAGAGCCAGCAGTGCAACCAATGATGAATAATGGTATAGGGAATAATTCTATGAATAATATTTCCGAATCAGTTGTAGAGCCAGCGGCACAGCCGGTTATGAATAATGGTATAGGGAATAATTCTATGAATAATATTTCTGAACCAGTTGCAGAGCCAGTAGTACAACCAATGATGAATAATGGTTTAGGAAATAATCCTATGAATAATATTTCTGAACCAGTTGCAGAGCCAGAGGTGCAACCAACGATGAATAATGGTTTAGGCATGACTTCGGCTGGGTTAGTTGCAGGAAATCCTAATTTAAATAATTCTCCAATCGGAAATGTTCCTGATGCGGATATTATCGAGTCAACACCTAATACAATGCCAAGTCAAGTACAGGAAAATAATGTGATGCAAGCTAATCCTGTTAGCAATTTTAGAGAAGCAATTAAAATTATTAGAAATTGTGCCAATGAATTAGAACGACTAGGCTATATAATTGATGTTGATGAAATTGATTTAGGAAATTCTTATCAAGCAACTTTTAAAATTAACAAAGAATAATTGTAGTTCTTTGTTTTTTATATTTTAAAATGCTATAATTTAAATGGTGATATACTTATGACAATAGAGAAGAAAGTTGCACAAATGTTTTTGGTGGGAATTGGAAAAAAAGCTGATATAGTTTTAGTTAAACGAATGATTAAAAAAATTGGAATTGGTGGAGTCATTATTTATAGTAATAATTATAAAAATTATAAAGAAATGATTGAACTTATTAATGAACTAAAGGAATGTAACAAAAACAATGAATATCCTTTATTTATTGCTATTGACCAAGAAGGTGGCCGAGTAAATAGAATGCCAGTAGAATTTGTTAATATTAAAAGTGCTTTTGAATTAGGCTCTACAAATGATAACAAGCTAATTGAAGAAGCTGGTGGTGTTACTGCTAGGATGTTAAAAGAAAGTGGTATTAATATGGATTTTGCACCTGTTTTGGATATTAAAAATTTTGATAATAATCATCCGATTGGTGACCGTGCTTTTAGTGATAATGTATTAAAGGTTTGTCAAGATGGAATTAGTTATATGAATAGTTTAAAAAATAGTTTAGTAATATCGGTCATAAAACATTTCCCGGGTCATGGAGCAACAAAACTAGATTCTCATAAAATTTTACCAATTATTATGGATTATAAGATTTGTGGGAAAAAGCATTTGCGCCCATTTAAAGAGGCCATTTTAAATGGAGCTGAAGCAATTATGATTGGTCATATTTTGGTAAAAGGATATACGGGACTATATCCAGCATCTTTATCTAAGAAATTTATTATTTCGGAACTAAGAGAAAAACTGAAATATAAAGGCGTTATTGTTACTGATGAACTTAGTATGAAAAGCATTACTATAATTTATGGTAAACATCGAGCAATAAAACAAGCTTTTGTAGCTGGAAATGACATTATTTCTCGGAAATATTATAATGGCTTGGAGCAAGATTTTTATAAAATAGTTAGTTTAGTTAGGCAAGGTAAGATTAGTATGAAACGAATTGAAGATTCTTTTAAAAGAATTATTGATTTAAAAGAAAAGTATAAATTAAACGACCATTTAGTTAATGGTTGTAATATTGCCAAAGTAAATAAAGAAATCGAACGAATAAATAATTTGGTATTAAAAAGCTCTAGTGATAGCTAGGGCTTTGATCATTTAAATATGTTTGAATGGCTTGCGCAATACCTTTGGCGTAGCCCTTTTTATTGTTAATAATATTTTTTAATTCTTGAACGTTATCTAAGTAACCTAGTTCAAATAGATATGATTCGGCGGTATTATTAGAATTATAATAATTATTTTTTTTGTTATAAGCTCCTGTAGCAATACCACCTACTTCTCTGATTGAATAATAGTAAAGGGTATTGGTAGTTTTGGTTGCTGGCTTATTATCATCTTGAAGCAGTTCTTCTTCAGTAAAGAATCTTTGATAAATACCATTTTGAACTTTATCTAAATCTTTTGGTGAAGTTGTTGTATTAGCATATTTAATAATATTATCGACAAACAACTCTGAAAGTTTAAAGTCAATGTTATCGGCAACGTATAATTCTAAGCCTTTTAACGAACTTAACCCACCATCGATACCCGATGAATTATGATGGAGTGCTAAATTAAACTTGGATTTTGTTTGATTAGCGGTTTCCGCGCTACTATTGTTACCATATGTTGGGACAGCATCATTTTTAGAAGTCCTAGTTAACTTTACTTTGTATCCTAAATCTTCTAGCTGATTTTTTAATTCTTTGGCGATATTTAGATTAATGTTCGACTCTTTATACAAAGTTCCAGTAAGACATGTACCACTTGTAGTGACAGGGCTACCATCCGAACAAGCTAATTTTCCAGAGTCGTTAATATCGTGACCGGGGTCAATAGTAATATCATAGATATTAGCTGGTAAATTGGTTTCTTTTATTTTAAAATTTAAAACGGAAATATTATTATATTGGTCCCAATTAATATCGATTTTATTATTGTGGTTATTTTTAGTTAGGGTATAGTAATTTAAATTTTGATAATCAGTTTTATTTTGTAAAGAGTAATAAATATTTTTATTGTTTTTTGTTCCTTTTATTAATAAGTAATAATCACCTTTATTTAATTTTTCAAGGTTGATTCCATCATTGATATATTTGCTAGTAGAAAAAATGTATTTATTATTTTCTTTGGTGAAAGTAGCTTTAGTATCGATTTCTTCTTTGCCATTAGTTAAAATTAATTTTAAATTTTCAACGTTATTAGAAATTTTAATATTACCTTTGAAGTTCATATGAATTCCGTAAATATCATAATAGGTGATATTAGCAACAGTACTATTATCTATTTGTTTTAAAAAGCTTTTGTTTGGTATGATAAAATAAAAACTGATACCAACTATTAAAACAATAAATAACAATAATAATCTTTTTCTATTTTTGCGCTTTTTTCGTTTTTTCTTTTTTCCCATAATACATACTTTCTATCTTCATTATAACATTTACCTATAAAAAATACATAAAAATGTGACTTGCCTAGTGTATAATTGACATTGTTTTGTTATTTAATGTTATAATATGGATAGGTGATATTTATGTTTAAGATTCATTCAAAATATAAACCTAGTGGTGACCAACCAGAAGCGATAGAAGAATTAGTAGAGGGCATTAACGATGGGAAGAAACAGCAAGTATTATTAGGGGCAACTGGTACGGGTAAAACTTTTACGATTGCGAATGTTATTGAAAAAATTCAAAAGCCAACTTTAGTTTTGGCTCATAATAAAACATTAGCTGGGCAATTATATGCCGAACTTAAAGAGTTATTCCCGGAGAACCACGTATGTTATTTTGTTTCTTATTATGACTATTATCAACCTGAAGCTTATGTAGCTAAAACGGATACTTATATTGAAAAAGATGCAGCGATTAATGATGAAATCGATGAACTTAGACACTATGCAACTTCATCTTTATTAAATAACAAAGATGTTATTGTCGTGGCTTCAGTTTCTTGTATCTATGGTATTGGTGAGATTGAAGAATATCGTAATAAGATGCTTTCTTTAGCAGTAGGAGAAAATGTTGATAGAGATGAAGTTATCGTAAAATTAATAGAGATGCTTTATGAGAGAAATAATATTGATTTAAAAAGGGGAACTTTTAGAGTCCGCGGAGATGTTTTGGAAATTGTGCCAGTTAACCAACACACTAAAGGAATTAGAGTTGAGTTTTTTGGTGATGAAATTGATAGAATTAGTGAATTTGATATTGTTACGGGAGCAATTTTAACTGATAAGAAAACGATTAGTTTATTTCCGGCTAGTCACTTTGTTACTAGCGAAGAAAAACTAAAAAAAGCTATCGAAAATATTCGTGTTGAATTAGATGAGCAATTGGAAAAATTTAAATCAGAAAATAAATTATTAGAATATCAAAGGTTAATGGAAAGAACTAATTATGATATTGAAATGCTTTCAGAAACTGGTTTTTGTAGAGGTGTGGAAAACTATTCAAGACATTTGGCGTTAAGGGGTCCTGGAGAAACACCGACAACTTTAATTGATTTTTTTGGTGATGACTTTTTATTAGTTGTCGATGAATCACATGTTACTTTACCACAAGTTAGAGCAATGTATAATGGTGATAGAGCACGTAAAACAGTTTTGGTTGATTATGGTTTTAGATTACCTAGTGCTTTAGACAATAGACCGCTTAAATTTGATGAATTTGAAAAAAAATTAGATAAAGTGATTTATGTTTCGGCGACTCCTGGTGATTATGAACTGGAAAAATGTCATCACAAAGTGGTTGAACAAATTATTAGACCAACTGGTTTATTAGACCCACTAATAGAAGTTAAACCGACAAAAAATCAAATTGATGATTTAGTAGAGCAAATTAGAAAACAAATTGATAAAAATGAAAGAACGTTAATTACGACTTTAACGATTAGAATGGCTGAAGAATTAACGGTTTATTTAAAGAAAATTGATATTAAGGTAGCTTATTTACACAATGAAGTTAAAACGTTAGAGAGAACGAAAATTATTCGAGATTTAAGACTTGGTAAATATGATGTGGTTGTCGGCATAAACTTACTTAGAGAGGGTATTGATATTCCAGAAGTTAGTTTAATTGCCATTATGGATGCTGATAAACAAGGATTTTTACGTAGTGAAAGAAGTCTTATTCAAACGATTGGTAGAGCAGCGCGTAATGCGGAAGGTAGAGTTATTATGTATGCCGATTATGTAAGTGAAGCTATGGATAAAGCGATTAAGGAAACGGAAAGAAGAAGAAAAATTCAAGAACAATATAATAAAAAACATGGTATTATTCCGAAAACGATTGTTAAAGCGATTCCTGAGCTTATTTCGAATAATAAAGAAGTTAAAGATGATAAGCCAGCCAAATTAAGTAAGAGTGAAAAAGCAAAACTAATGGTTAATATCGAAAATGAAATGAAAGAAGCTGCGAAAAACTTAGATTTTGAAAGAGCTATGGAATTAAGAGATATTTTATTTGAGTTAAAAAGTGAATAATGGTATAATGTTGTAAGGTGATAGGGATGAAAAAAGTAATTAATCCTGAAAAGGGCGTGAGCTTATTATATAAATTTTTAGATTGGATTATTAGAATGATTGGCTATGCCCTTATTTTAATTTTAACGTCGATGATTTTTGATGATACTTTATATATCGATAGTGAGTATTTTGGTTTATGGAGTTTAATTGCGGCAATTATTATTTATTTGCTTAATAAAACGATTAAACCATTATTAGTATGGCTGACTATTCCAATTACGGGTCTTACTTTAGGATTATTTTACCCATTTATCAATTTAATTATTTTAAAAATTGTTAATATTATTTTAGGACCACATTTTCATATTTATGGTATTTGGTTTGCCGTTTTTGCATCTATTTTGATATCAGCTTTAAATGTTTTGATGGATACTTTAGTCTTTCAAAAACTTAATGGAAAGGGGAAAAAGAAATGAACCCAGTTATTGATTTAGGATTTATTAGTATTCATTGGTATTCGATTTTTATATTTATTGCCATTATGGTTGGGGGCCAGTTAGTAATAAAAGAATCAAAGCGGTTTGGTTTTTCTGAGGATTTTATTGTTAACTTGCTTTTTTTAGCGGTTGTTTTTGGAATTATTGGAGCTAGGGCTTATTTTGTCTTATTTAATTTAGATTATTATTTAGCTAATCCTATTGAAATTTTAGAATTTTGGAAAGGTGGTTTAGCAATTCATGGAGGAATTATTGCTGCTTTAATTTTCATTTTAATTTATTTAAAAAAGAAAAAAGTAAATTCTTTATTAATTTTAGACTTCTTAGTCGTTGGTTTAATTATTGGTCAGGCGATAGGTAGATGGGGAAATTTCTTTAATGGTGAAGCCCATGGACCAGAAACGTCTTTAGAATTTTTAGAAAGTTTATATTTACCTTCATTTATTATCGATGGCATGTATATTAATGGAACTTATTATATTCCCACTTTCTTTTTTGAATCGTTGTGGTGTTTATTAGGGTTTATTGTTTTGTTCTTTTTTAGAAGATGGAAGAAAAATAAAGTGGGCATGGTAACTAGTTTATATTTAATTTGGTATAGTATTGGTAGATTTTGCATTGAAGGTTTAAGAACGGATAGTTTAATGCTTTTTGATTTAAAAATTGCTCAAATTGTGTCACTAGTAATGATAATTATCGGTATCGTACTGTTTATTATTTGCTTTAAAAAGAGTAAAATGTATAATGAGGAGGCTAAGTGATGGATTTTAATACGATTGTAATTGGAGCTGGGCCTGCAGGCTTAGCTTCAGCTTTATATTTAAAAAGAGCTGGTATTGATGTTTTATTAATTGATAAAGATGCACCGGGAGGCCAATTACTTAAAACGAGTATGGTGGAAAACTATTTGGGTTTTGAAAGTATTAATGGGGCGGAACTAGCTTTAAAAATGTTCAATCATGTTAAAGCTAATGATATTCCTTTAGAGTTTGCCGAAGTTTTAAAAGTCGAAAAAAAAGGTTATTTTGTTGTTAAAACCAATAAAAAAGATTTTAAATGTAAACATTTAATTATTGCAACTGGTAGAGTGCCAGCTAAACTTAAAATAAAAGATATTGATAATATTCAAGGCATTAGTTATTGTGCAGTTTGTGATGGAACTTTTTATAAAGAAAAAACAGTTGGAGTTGTTGGTGGCGGTAATTCCGCTTTTACTAACGCTCTATATTTAGCGGATTTGTGCAAACAAGTATATGTGTTTGTTAGAAGTGAAATTAAAGCTGACTTAGAACTAGTTAATAGAGCTAAAAATAAAGGGAATATTGTGGTTTTAAAAGGTAATGAAATCAATGAATTAATGACGGAAAATAATGTTATTAAAGGTGTTGTCTTTGACGATGGAAAGATTATTAAAGTTGATGGCTTGTTTGTGGCTATTGGTGGTAAACCAAATATTTCGTTTATTGATGGTTTGGAACTAGAAAAGGGTTATATAAAAGTTAATAATAAGATGGAAACGTCTATTAAAAATGTTTATGCTTGCGGTGATGTGATTTTAAAAGATTATTATCAAATTGCAACAGCTATTAGTGATGGGGCGATTGCCGCGTTAGCAATAAAGGAGAATGATTAATGAAACCAATTAAAGTAGCGGTTTTAGGTGGCGGAACAGGGATGAGTACGTTACTTAAAGGCCTTAAAAGATTACCATTTGATATTTCGGCCGTGGTATCAGTGTGTGATGATGGTAAAAGTACGGGAAGACTTAGAGAAGAGTTTAATACTTTAGCGGTTGGGGATATTCGTAAAGTATTAATTAGTTTATCTTCGGATGATGAAAATGTCGGCAAAGTGTTTGATTATCGCTTTGATACTTGTAGTGATTTAAATGGTCATCCTTTGGGTAATTTATTATTAATTGGAGCCAATGACATTACAGGTAATATGTCGGATGGTATTGAACTTTTAAACAGTTTATTAAAATTAAAAGGTAAAGTTTTACCATTAACGGAAGATAATGTTGTTTTAATGGGAAAAATGGAAGATGGATCAGTTGTTGAAGGTGAACACAATATTACTGAAGACCATCGGGGCATTTTAGATGTTTATTATAAAGAGAAGCCAGAAGCTAATTTAAAAGTTTTAGAAGCTATTAGAAAAGCTGATGCGATTATTTTAAGCATGGGTAGTTTATTTACGAGTATTATCCCTAATTTAATTTGTGATGAAGTGAGAAAAGAGATTGAAAAAAGTTCGGCGAAAATTATTTATGTTTGTAATATTATGACACAACCGGGAGAAACTGATGATTTTTCTGTTAGTCATCATATTAAATTATTAAATAAGTATTTAGGTAAAAGAAAAGTCGATGCGGTTATTGTAAATAATGGCAAAATTTCTCCAGAATTAATCGATAAATATTCTTCTTCAGAGCAAAAAGATGTGGTGGATATTGACTATGAAAATATTGAAAAATTAGGGGCAAAAGTTATTGAAGGGGATTTGGCGACGATTGAAAATGGATTTATTAGACATAATGCATTAAAAGTATCAATTAAAATTTTATCTTATTTGCTTGATTAGAGGGTGGTTATATGTCTTTTACTAGTACGGTTAAAGATGAACTTAGTAAATTAAAAGAAAATGAAACGACAAGAATTTCTTTATTATCAGGAATTATTCAAAGTACGGCTTTAATTAGTGATAAAATTGTTATTAGTACCGAAAATAATAGTGTAGCTCGAAAAATATTTACTTTATTTAAAGATATTTATAATATTAATCCTAAAATTATTGTTAGAAAAGGTTATAACTATAGTCATAAAATGCAGTATATTTTAGAGGTTAAGAATAACGTTAATTTAATTTTAAAAGATTTAGGGATTGCTAAAGAAATACCGGAAAACTTTATTTTAGCTGATGATGAATTAATTAGAGCTTATTTAAGAGGGGTATTTTTGATGAGTGGCAGTATTAATGATCCTAAAACTTCAAGATACCATTTAGAGTTTAATTTAAATAATGAAAAATATGCTTATTTTATATGTGAACTTTTAAATAATTATAAATTAAATAGTAAAGTTTTACATAGGGATAATAATTATATGGTTTATATTAAAGAAGCCGAAAAAATTGGTGATTTTTTAAGGATGATTAATGCTTTTAATGCGGTTTTATATTATGAAGATATTAGAATATATCGAGATCATAAAAATATGACTAATAGGCTTAATAATTGTGAACAAGCTAATGTGGATAAAATTATCGAAACGTCTAACAATCAAATAAAAGATATTAAATTGATTAAAGAAAAAGATGTTTATGATTTATTAGATGATAAAGAAAAAACAGTTTGTGAATATCGAATTAAATATCCTGATGCTTCGTTATTAGAATTAAGTGAAATTATTTCTTTAGAAACGGGAAATAAAATTAGTAAATCAGGTTTATATCATCGATTTAATAAAATAAAAAAGATTGCTCAAAAATTAAAAGAAAAAAAATTTTAAAAAATTATACCCCCTCCCCAACTAAGTCCAAAATGTAAAGTTTTGGATTTTTTTTGTAAATTTAGATTGAAAATATTGACTTAATAGGGGGGGGGGGGGTATAAAAAAAAAAAAAAAAAAAAAAAAAAAAAAAAAAAAAAAAAAAATTTTTTTAAAATTAAAAAATAAAAAGAAAAAAATATTAAAAAA
>CALVRF010000020.1 GCA_944358495.1 uncultured Bacilli bacterium | reverse complement strand
TAAACAGTATTATGATTTTGTTGGATGGAATACTGATAAAGATGCTCATGAAGGTTTAACTAGTTTAAATATGGGATTAAATGATATAACGTTATATGCTATATATAAAGAAATAGATGCAACTGCTCCAATAATAGATAGTGTAAATACAACTTCAACCACTAATAGCATAACAGTAGTAGTAAGTGCCCATGATGATGAAAGCGAAATAGTTAAATATGAATATAGTATAGATGATGGAAAGACATGGGAAACTAGTGAAAGTAATATATATACCTTTACTGGATTAACTCAAAATACAGAATGTGAAATAAAGGTGAGAGTAACCAATGAAGGTGGGAAAATAGCCGAAGGAAGTAAGGTAGTAAATACGAGTAGTCTTGAAATACCAAGTTTTAAAGAAGAAAACAGTGCCACAGGGATAAAAGTTACGATAACTTATCCCGAAGGATGCGGAGATACATTAACATGTTCATATATCAAAGATAATGGAGAGGAAGTAGGCGTAACTAGTAAAAGTGTGGATGTTAATTTTGAAACTGATGGAGATGTAGTAGCGAAAGTAAGTGATGGGACCAATAGTGTAAGTAGTAGTTATACAGTAGTGAGATATAATTTATATGTATCAAGTAAAGGTAGTGATACAACAGGAAGAGGGACAATAGAAAAGCCATATGCAACAATGCAAAAAGCTTATGATAGCGCGGATAGCAAAGCCAACATTTACGTTATGAATAATATCACAGTAAACAGTACTACTAATTTTAATGAAGATAAAGATATAACTTTAACAAGTTATAGTACAAATAATACAATTAATTCAATTATAAGAGGCAATAGTTTAGCAAGCTATATAATTAATCAAACTGCCGGTGACTTAACTCTAAAAAATATAACTATTAATGGAAATAATGTTGAAGCTCAGTATCCAGCTATTATTTTAAGAGATAACAGTCAAAATTTATATATTGAAGAAGGAACCACAATTAAAAACTGTAAAAATATGTCTACTACGCAGAACGAAGAAAAGAGTAATACTGGGGCTGCTGTTTCAAGAAGAGTTGGTAATGTGACCATGAATGGTGGGGAAATCACCAATAATTATGCTTATTGGGGTGGCGGAATGGTTTCAAAACCAAGTGATGGTAGAATGACGATTAATAATGGAAACATTACTAACAATGAAGCAGTTTACGGTGGAGCTTTAAGTGGTGGTAATTTTACTATAAACGGTGGTAATATTTTAAATAATTTGTCTCAATTAGGAGGTGCGATTACCTGTGAGGGGGAAGAAATTATAAATGGTGGAACTATTGCTAACAATGTGGCTCAAAATGCTGGTGGGGCTATTTATATTACGACAACTGATGCAACCATGACTATAAAAAATGCCCGAATTACGGGTAATCAGACTAACCAAAATGTTGGAGGTGCTATATTTAATAATGGAACTTTAACGATTGGTGAAGGTACTATTATTAGTAATAATCAAGCTCAAACTTTAGGTGGCGGCATTGTTAATCACAATGTGTGCAATATTAATGGCGGGAATATTGAATTCAATAAGGCGTTAACTGCTGCTGGTGGGATACTTAACGATGGCTTTTTAAATGTAAATGGTGGATATATTGATAGTAATAATGCGGGCACATATGGTGGTGGTATTTATAATTATTGTGGTAGTGATGGTGAGGAATGTGGTATTACGACTATTACTAGAGGAAATATTACTAATAATACTGCTGAAGAACATGGTGGTGGAATTTATGTTGCATTGAATAGTACTTTAAATATAACTGGAGGAACTATTAGTGGAAATATTTCAAATAATTTAGGTGGTGGTGTTGCTGTTAATGGAGGAAATTTCACTTTAAATGGTGGCACGGTCAAAAATAATACTGCAAAGGAACATGGAGGAATTTGGGTAAGTTCAACAGGTGAATACATTTATAGATCAGGTGCTGTTACTGGTAATAAACCAACTAACCAATACGAAACTTCTTAATTTTATAAATTCCAACGAGAGTAATTATAGAGATATAGTTACTCTACTGGAATCTATAAAGGTTCCAAAAAAACTAACAGACATTTTACTTTTCTCTCTCAAATGTACACCGGTAAAATGTTCTTGTTAGTTTTATTTTTTTCAACTTTACAACTTGGCAATATCGTGATAAGATAAAGGCCATAGGGAGTGATTGAATGAAAATTCAGGTTTTGGAAACTAAAAAACAAAAAATGGTACTTAGTGAAGAAAGTAGTTTTTTTATTGGATATATTACTAATGTTGGTACTAATGAAAAGCATCAAACGAATGAAGATGCGGTAAATTTTGCTAGTCATCCTAAAGATAATGATTTAAAAATATTTGTAGTGGCTGATGGAACTAGTGATTCTATTTATGGGGCCCAGGCGGCACAGTATTTAACTGAAGAATTATTACAATGGTTTAGAGGATTAGAAATAGCTTATATTAATACACCTCAAACATTAAAATCTATCTTTTGGGGTAAAATGCGAGATATTAACAAAAGTTTACTAGAAATGTATGGTGGAAATGGTAGTACAACATTAGTGTGTGCGATTGTTGGAAAAAATGAAACAATGATTGCTAATTCAGGTGATTCGCGAGGATATATTATTCAAAATGGAATTTTAAAGCAATTAACGGCTGACCATTTAGTTTGGTTTAAGTATAATAATCCCGATTCAATTGATAAGGATGATATTCGTTTTATGAAGGGTAATAGTTATATTAGTCGCTGTATTGGCGGTAATATTAGAGATTTTCATCCTGATGCTTTGGTTATTGATAATAGTGATTATGATTCTTTGCTACTTTTTACTGATGGAATTACTGATATTGTATCTGATGAAAGAATCAAATTTATTTATGATCATAATTTACCTAGTGATGTATTATTAGAAATAGTTAATGAAGCGATTAATTCTACTCCAGAATTAATATCAGCTGAAGCTAAAAAACGTTTTGAAAAAAGACAATATATGATAAACGATACGACTAACCCTGGTAAAGATAATGCTACAATGTTATTGTATAAGAAATATTAGTG
The DNA here is from genome assembly GCA_944358495.1 of uncultured Bacilli bacterium. Classification (GTDB taxonomy): domain Bacteria; phylum Bacillota_I; class Bacilli_A; order RF39; family UBA660; genus Coprosoma. The sequence continues at coordinate 14,324 of CALVRF010000020.1, read as the reverse complement.
GTGATGAGTATGAGTGATGTTCGAATGTTAAAAATTATTGATAGTTTAGGTATTCCTTATCAAAAGTTGCCATTAAAATTAATTAAAAAAAATAAGTTTAATCAGCTTTTGTATTGTGCAATGACGGATATTGGTAATAGCCCATATAGGGAAAGTAATGAGGATTATTATGGCGTCTTTATTCACCCTTTGGATAATAATTTACTGATGTCAGTAATTGCTGATGGTGTTGGGGGTTATGCTGATGGTGGAATAGCTTCTTTATATGTGACGGAAAGGTTGGGAATGTTTTTTAGAAAAATGTCTTTGGAAGAAGTTAATAATACTGAATTATTTTGTTTGAAACTGGAAGAAGAAGTTTGTAAAATTAATGCAAATATGCTGAAAATGGCTTGTCATGTTGGCGTGACTACTTTGTCATGTGCTGTTATTAATAAAGATAATATTATTATTTTAAGCATTGGAGACTCTAGAGTGTATACTTATGGTGAGTCGTTAGTACAAGTTACTGAAGATGAAAGTGAAGTTTGGAGAGATTATTATCAAAAAGGATTGATTTCAAAAGATGAGATTCGTTTTATTAGAGGTAATAATGTTATTACTAATGCTTTAGGAGATACTTTATATATTTCACCTGAAATTAAAGTCTTAAATAAAGATAATATGAAGGCTTTGTTATTAACAACTGACGGAGTGACGGATATTTTAGCAGATACGGTTTTAAATCAAATTTTTCTTGAAAAATTTATGAAAAGTCCAGAAATGATTGTGCCAATGATTATAGAAAAGGCAGTTAATGGAAAAATGGAAACTCTAGATGAGGAAACTGAAAATAAAATATATGATGCGGGCGGTTATCCAAAGTACGAAATTATTCCCGGTAGTGATAATGCTACGGCGGTTTTAACTTTAATCCGAGATTAAAATAAGTAATTTATTAGTATAAAGTTATTTGACAACCATAAAATATTGGTGTATATATTATGTTAGCGCAAATCAGAAAAGGATGTGAATTATGGGAAAAGATTTAGTTATTGTCGAATCACCTAGTAAAGTAAAATCGATTAGTAAGTATTTAGGACCTAATTATGTTGTATCTTCTAGTAAGGGGCATATTAGAGATTTATCAACTAAAGGTAAATTTGGTTTGGGAGTTGATGTAGAAAATCATTTTAAACCTGATTATAAAACTATTAAGGGGAAGAAATCAGTTATCGATGAATTAAAAAAAGAAGCAAATAAAGCAGATAAAGTTTATTTGGCTACCGATCCAGATAGAGAAGGGGAAGCTATTTCTTGGCATCTTTATGATGCATTGGGATTAAATGATGATAATTATGGTAGAGTAGTTTTTAATGAAATTACGAAAAATGCGGTTACTGAGGCTTTTAAGCACGAAAGAAAAATCGATAAGGATTTAGTTAATAGTCAGGAAACTAGAAGAATATTAGATAGAATTATTGGTTTTCGTTTGAGTAAATTAATTCAGTCAAAAACATCTGGATCTAGTGCGGGAAGAGTTCAAAGTGTGGCTTTAAAGTTAATTGTCGACAGAGAAAGAGAAATAAAAGCGTTTAATCCAGAAGAATATTGGACGATAACGGCAGATTTTAAAGATTTTAAGGCTGATTTATTCGAATACAAACATAAGAAAATTGAGATTAAAAATGAACTTGAAGCTAATCAGATATTAGATAAATTAACGAATGCTTTTAAAATAGAAGACGTAACTAAAAAAGAAAAAAGTAAACAATCAAAATATCCTTATACGACGAGTACGATGCAACAGGATGCTTCTAATAAGTTGAAATTTTCATCAAAAAGAACAATGTCGATTGCTCAAAAACTATATGAAGGAATTGATTTGGCTGATGAAACAGTAGGTTTAATTACTTATATGCGTACGGATTCTATTCGTTTATCTGATGAGTTTGTTAGAGATACTTATAAATTTATCGAGGCTAAATATGGGAAAAACTATATTGGCAGAGTAAAAATAAGTAAGAAAACGGAAAATGTTCAGGATGCACATGAGGCTATTAGACCAACTAGTATTCATAGGACACCAGAGAGTGTTAAGCCATATTTAAAAGATGATGAATTTAAGTTATATAGAATGATTTATTATCGGGCTTTGGCTAGTTTAATGGCTAGTGCGAAAGTTGAAGGGACAACGGTAATTTTAAATAATAATGATTACCAGTTTAAAGCAACTGGTCAAATTGTGGTGTTTGATGGATATTTAAAAGTTTATAGTGATTATGAAGATACTAAGGATACTATTTTACCACCTTTTGATACTTATCAGTCAAATGTTATCGTATCTAATAACATTGTTAAAGAACAACATTTTACGCAGCCATCGGCTCGTTATACCGAGGCTAGACTCATTAAAGAGATGGACGAACTAGGAATTGGTAGGCCTAGTACTTATGCGACCATTATTGATAATATTCGTACGCGCGGATATGTTAATATGGCAGATAAGAAGTTTGTTCCAACGGAAGTGGGCTTTGAAGTAACTGACCGTCTGCAAGAATGTTTTGCTAATTTAATTAATGTGGAATATACGGCGAATATGGAGCATGAACTTGATGAGATTGCTGAGGGAAAAGAAATTTGGTATAAAGTCTTAGATGAATTTTATAAAGAGTTTGAGCCAGCGGTTGAAGAGGCTTTAGAGAAACTACCAAAGAAGCAGGCGGAAGAGACAGGGGAAATGTGCCCAGAATGCAGTCATCCATTAGTTATTCGAAAAGGTCGCTATGGTGAGTTTGTAGCTTGCAGTAATTTTCCAAAGTGCAAATACATTAAACAAGAACCTAAAGAGGAAAGTATTATTTGTGATTGTCCAAATTGCGATGATGGTAAAATCGTTGAAAAAAGAAGCCGTAAAGGAAAAATATTTTATGGCTGCAACAATTATCCAAAATGTAAAACGGCTTATTGGGATAAACCAACTGGTGAAAAATGTCCAGAATGTGGAAGTATGTTAACTGAAAAAAAAGGTAAAATAAAATGTAGTAACTGCGATTATAAAAAGTAGTTACTTTTTTTCTTAAGGGGCGAGGAAATATGCCATATAAAATAATGACACTAAATATTAAAAATAGTAATTTAAAGAAGTGGGATTTTTCTAAAAGGTTATTCCCACTTTGTCATTTGATTATGGAGGAAAATTTAGATATTGTTTGTCTGCAGGAGTGTTCTAAAGAGATGTTATTAAAACTAAAAGTGAAGCTTTATGATTATTTTTGCCTTAGTGGGGAAAACTCTAATCCTATTTTAGTTAGGAAAGATAAGTTTACTATTTTAAAGAAAAAAGAATTTTATCTTTCAAATAATCATTTAATAAAAAGCAAATTATTTTTATCAGTACAAAATAGAACTTGCTTTTGTGTGTTTTTGCGAGCTAATAATCAAAATATTGTTATTTATAACACACATTTAGATTTTCTTTTAAATTGTATTAAAAAAAGGCAATTATTAGTAATTAGTAAGTTAATCAAAGAGGAAGATTATTCTAATATTATAGTGGCGGGCGATTTTAATACGACAAATTCTAAAATAGTTCGTGATTTTTGTCAAGGAAACAAATTAACTAATTTTACTAAAAATATTGGTTCTACTTTTATGTATGGAGTTAATAAAAATGTTGATTATATTTTAGGTAGCTTAAATATTAAAAATCTTAAAACATTCAAAAAGGATAATCGTTATTTGGGCATTTTATTAAGTGACCATTACCCAGTGATTAGTTATTTTACTTTTAAATAAATTTGGTAAATTTATTAAAGTGCGGTATACTAATAATGAGGTGGAAGTATGGCTGTAAAAAAGAAACAAAATGAGCGGCGATATAGTTTAATGATTGCGCCCAAAGAAGTTATTGCTAGGGAACTTGGTAAAATCCGAAAAAAAAGAAAAGTTTCTTTAGAGGACGCTGCTAGCTATTTACATTTAACGGTTTTAGAAGTTAAATGTTTAGAGCAAGGTAGTTTAGATTCAGAGTATATTAATTCTTATCTTTATAATTATATGAATTTTTTAGAAGCTAATTTTGAGGGATTATATAAAAAAACAGAATATAAGGTAAGTATCCCAGATATAAAAACAGGGAAAAGCTTGGGTACAGAAACTTATTGGATGGCTATTGATGCTTATACGACAAGATTTAGTTGCCGAGAGGATTTAATTAAACATATTCGTAATTATCATTTAGCTATCATTAGTCCGGATATTTCGGATGATGATTTGTGGATATTTATCGATTATCCAAGGGAAAGTAATAAAGGAATTATTGATTTAGTTTATAGTGATAATGAAGAATTGGTTAAATTTATTGATGAAAATAAAATAGCATCAGCTTTTTCGTGGAGTAACCCTTATGTAGCTAGTTTTAATGAAGAGATAAAGCAGGTGTTTAGGTCGAGACCGGATTCTAAAGGGCATTGTTCGGCGGAATACCGGATATTTGCTAGGAAACATTATTATCAATTTAATCCAGCCTTGGCTTTATCTTTATTTAATTGGGATAAGGAATATGCTGAGGATATGGCGGTTGGCGGTGCTCAGCGTTATTCTAGTATTAGAGCTAATACATTATGCCATATGGCTTTTAAAAAGGAACAAAGACAACTTGAAAAAAACTTAAAACCTTTTAATGAAATTGATGATGATAGAGAGAAAGAGGTGGGCGCTGCTAGTGAACCAAGGCGGCCATTTAAATATGTTCATCCGAAATTAGAGGGTAAAATTAAAAAGAGAAAAATAGACAGAAGCAAAGCTATCCCTGGTCAAATGACTTTTCCATTGTTTGATGAAAGTCATGACGACATATTGCAAGTTAAAAAAACTCGTTAATTTGTTGATAACGAGCTTTTTTTGGTATAATAAAAGTAGGAGAGGTAAGATGAAAACAGATTTATTAAAGGTTCCTAATATTGGTAAAAACATTAAAGCTGATTTATTAAAAATGGGTATTATTTGTCTTGAGGATTTAAAAGGTCAGGATCCTGAAGAGCTTTATAAAAAAGACTGTTTGATAAAAGGTTATAAAGAGGACAAATGCCAATTATATGTTTTTCGGGCGATTGTTTATTATGCAGACAATGAAAATCATAATAAAGAAAAAATAAAGTGGTGGTATTGGAAAGATAAAAAATATCCAGAAAAGTAGGTGGGTTATGAAAAATGTGTTAATTCATGGATTGGGTCAAAATGACAAAGCGTGGGATATTGTGATTAAAGAGTTACCAGATATAAAAGTGACAGCTTTAAATTTATATAATTTTTTGAAAAATACTAAGACTGATTATGATACATTATTAGCTAGTTTTACTGATTATTGTAATGGCTTTGATGAAAAATTAAATTTGTGTGGATTATCGCTTGGCGGTATATTAGCTTTAGATTATGTTAAAAAACATCCTGAAAAGGTAAATTCAATTATTTTAATTGGAACACCCTATAAAATACATAAATTGCTTTTTAAGGCGCAAAATTTGATATTTCATTTGATGCCTAAATCTACTTTTGAAAAAATTGGAATGGAAAAGAAAAATTTTATTTATCTTGTAAATTCAATGGGTGATTTAAATATATCTAATAATTTAAATAAAATAAAATGCCCGGTTTTAATTTTATGTGGTAGAATGGATAAACAAAATATGAAAGGTGCAGAATTATTAAATAAAAACATTAAAAATAGTACTTTTAAAGTTGTTGATAATGCTACTCATGAAGTGAATGTGGATAACCCTCAAAAATTAGCTAAATTGATTGCAGATTTTTGGCATGGTGTTTAAAGGAGACTAGTATGCAGGAAGTTAAAAAGTTTTTAGATTATTTAGAGCTTGAAAGAAAATTTTCGGCTAATACGGTTTTAAATTATGAAATAGATTTAAAAGAGTTTGTGGATTTTATAGTTTCGAAAGATTTAAATGAAATTGAAATTAAAGATATTAGACGTTATTTAGAATATTTAAATGAGCAAAAATATCATGTTTCTTCAATTTCTCGGAAGGTTAGCTCTTTAAAAAGTTTTTTTAAATATTTAAAGGCTGAAAAGATGATTGATAATAACCCAATGGCTTTGATTAGTAATCCTAAAAAAGAAAAAAAGTTGCCGGTGTTTTTAAATTATCAAGATTTAGATAAACTGTTAAATACTCCTGATTTAAATACTGGTGTTGGTCAAAGAGATGCGCTTATTTTAGAGATGTTATATTCGACGGGTATTCGGGTTAGTGAACTTGCAAACCTTAAATTAAAGGATATTAATTTTGGTGAACATAAAATTTTAATTTTAGGAAAGGGTAATAAGGAAAGGTATGTTTATTATGGTACTAAATGTCAGAAATTACTAGATAAGTATTTAAGTGATGGGCGAACGATGTATCCTGCTTCTGCATATTTATTTTCTAATAAGCATGGAAATAAATTAAATGAACGAATGATACGGATGATTGTCGATGAATGTGGGAGGAAAGCACAGTTAAATGTTCATGTGACACCTCATGTGCTTAGACATACTTATGCTACGCATATGTTAAATGAGGGGGCTGATTTAAAAAGCGTGGGAGATTTATTGGGCCATGAAAATTTATCGACAACACAAATATATACGCATGTTTCTAATGAAAGATTAAGAAAAGTTTACTTAAGTAGTCATCCACGAGCGAAAAAAAATTAAAAAGAGTAGATATATGTGTTATAATTATATAAGGATAAAAGGAGGCAAACAATGACTAAATATGTTTATTTATTTAAAGAAGGCAACAAGGATATGCGTAATTTATTAGGCGGTAAGGGAGCAAATTTAGCTGAAATGACTAATATGGGCTTGCCAGTACCTAATGGTTTTACGATTACAACTGAAGCTTGTACCCAATATTATCAAAATGGTGGAGTGACTAGTGCGGATATTAAAGAGGAGATTATGGCTGTTTTAGGTTTACTCGAGAAGCAAACTGGTAAAAAATTGGGTGACGCAAGTAATCCATTATTACTTTCAGTAAGAAGTGGAGCGCCTGTTAGTATGCCGGGAATGATGGATACTATTTTAAATTTGGGGTTAAATGATGAAATTGCCAAGAAGTTAGCTAAAGACGAAAGTAGTATTCGTTTTATTTATGATTCTTATCGCCGTTTAATTATGATGTTTGCCGATGTAGTTAAAGGTAAAGGTAAAGAGGAATTTGAAAAATTAATTCAAACTAAAAAGGACAAGCGTCATGTTAACAGTGATTTAGCGTTAACGGCTGAAGATATGTATGATATTGCAATGGACTCGAAGAAAGTTTATAAAAAACTTGTTAAAGAAGCATTTCCTGAGAACCCACGTGTGCAATTAATGGAAGCGGTTGAAGCGGTTTTTCGTTCTTGGAATACCGAAAGAGCGCAAATTTATAGACAGATGAATAATATTAGTGATTCCCTAGGTACGGCAGTTAATGTTCAAGAAATGGTTTATGGAAATTTGACGGATAATTCTTTAACAGGTGTAGCTTTTTCTCGTAATCCGGCTACTGGTGATAATAAACTTTACGGTGAATATTTGGAAAAAGCGCAAGGTGAAGATATCGTTTCTGGGGTAAGAACGCCAAAAGCGATCGAGGCAATGGAAAGAGATTATCCAAGTATTTATAATGAACTTAAGGATATTGCTAAATTATTGGAACGTCATTATACGGATATGCAAGATATGGAATTTACGGTGGAAAATGGGAAGTTATATATTTTACAAACGCGTAATGGTAAGCGAACTAGTCAAGCGGCTTTGAAAGTGGCAGTTAGTTTAGTAAATGAGGGCTTAATTAGTAAAGAAGAAGCTTTAATGCGTATAGAACCGGAAAAGTTAAACGATTTATTACATCCGACGTTTGAAGAGAACGCTTTAAAAACAGCTAAAGTGGTGACTGTTGGTTTGCCAGCTTCACCAGGAGCGGTGTCTGGTCAAATTTATTTTAGCGTTAAAGATGTAGTTAAGGCTAAGAGCGAGGGAATTAATTCAATCTTAGTGCGTAATGAAACTTCATCTGAAGATATTGAAGGCATGAATAGTGCAGTAGGTATTATTACTGTAAGAGGCGGAATGACTAGTCATGCGGCTGTGGTGGCGCGTGGTATTGGTCGTTGCTGTATTTGTGGTTGTCATGAACTTAGTGTTGATGAAGAAAATAAGACTTTTAGTATTAATGGAAAGACTTATAAAGAAGGCGATAGTCTTTCACTTGATGGGACGACCGGAACTGTTTATGAAGGCTTAATTACGACTAAAGATATCGATATTACAGGTGATTTTGAAATTTTTATGAAATGGGCTAAAGAAGTTAAGCGCTTAGAGGTTCGGGCTAATGCGGAAACAGCTTTAGATGCGAATACGGCTTTGAAATTTGGGGCTGAGGGATTAGGCCTTTGCCGAACTGAACACATGTTTTTTGAAGATAAAAAGTTACTAGCCATACGTAAGATGATTGTAGCGGTGACGGAAGAAGAAAGAAAAAAAGCATTAAAAGATATTTTACCAATGCAAAGACATGATTTTGAGGAACTATTTAGAATTATGAATGGTCATAAAGTAACGATTCGTTATTTAGATCCACCATTACATGAGTTTTTACCAAAAACCGATGAAGAAATTATTAAGTTATCTAAGGCTTTAAAAATGACTGAGGAAGAACTTACTTTAGTTATTAACGATTTAAAAGAAGTTAATCCAATGATGGGGCATCGTGGTTGCCGTTTGGCGGTTACTTATCCAGAAACGATTGTAATGCAGACGACGGCGATTATTGAAGCGGCCATTACAGTTACTAAGGAAGGTTATCAAGTGTATCCTGAACTTATGATCCCATTAGTGGGTGATGTTAATGAACTTAAATATTTAAAAGATATTGTGGATAGAACAGCTCGTGAAATCATGGAAAGTTATAAAACGAGTATCAATTATAAATTAGGAACGATGATTGAAGTACCTAGAGGGGCGATTGAGGCTGATAAACTGGCGGAAAATGTTGAATTCTTTAGTTTTGGGACAAATGATTTAACACAAATGACTTATGGTTTATCTAGAGATGATGCAGGGTCTTTCCTTAAAGATTATTATGATAAGAAAATATTTGCTAGTGACCCATTTAAAATTATCGATACAGAAGGTGTCGGAAAATTAATGATGGTGGCTAAGCAATTAGCTCGTAATGTTAATCCAAATATTGAATTAGGTGTGTGTGGTGAACACGGTGGTGATCCTAAGAGTATTGAATTTTTTAATAAAATTGGTTTAGATTATGTATCTTGTTCAGCATATCGTGTGCCACTAGCTATTTTGGCATCAGCGCAAGCAATTATTAAAATGAAGGAGTAGGTTGGAATGAAAATATTATGTATTGGGCATATTACTTATGATACAACTTTTCCCGTGGATAATTATCCTATAGAAAATACTAAACTAAGATGCTATACACAAAGTGAATGCACTGGTGGTCCGGCCAGTGTGGCAGCTTTACTTTTGGGAAAGTGGAACGCGGATGTTAGTATTGCTGGAATGGTTGGTGACGATGATTATGGACGTAAAATTCAAAAGGAGTTTTCCCTTAATCGTGTTAAGACTAATCATTTAGTTTTAAATGAAAATATTGATACATCACATAGTATTGTTTTAAGTAATCAAGCAACGGGAACTAGAACAATTATTATGTATGTGCCTAAACATGAACATATGCCGGATTTTACTCCCGATTTTGCACCAGATATTATTTTATTAGATGGACAGGAGTATGAAGCTAGTAAAAAATTATTAAAGGATTATCCTAATGCAATTAGCATTATTGATGCTGATCGTGATAAAAAGGAAATTATCGAATTAGCAACTAAAGTTAATTATTTAGTTTGTTCTAAAGCGTTTGCTGAAAAAGTAACGGGAATTAAAATGGATTTTAATTATAAGCAATCATTAGTAGATGTTTATAACAAAATGGAAATTATGTTTAAAAATTTAATTGTCATTACTTTGGAGGCCGATGGCTGTTTATATAAACATCAAGGACAACTTAAAATTATGCCGTCGATTAAAGTTAAGACAGTTGATTCGACCGGTGCGGGGGATATTTTCCACGGAGCTTTTGCTTATGGAGTTGCGCAAGGCTTTGATTACGAAAAAGTTTTAAAGTTTGCGAATATTGCTGGCGCTTTATCAGTAACGCGGATGGGTGGCTATAAATCTATTCCGACTTTGGAAGAAGTGCAAGAAGTATATGACGAAGTTAAATGAGGTTATATTTGTCGATAGCTATCCGAAGATAGATTTACATGGCTATGATAGGGCAACGGCGAGAGTAGCTATCAATGACTTTATTAGAGATAATTATAAACTCGGTAATGAGGTTATTGTAATTATCCATGGGATTGGTTCTGGAATATTAAGAGAAGAAGCGCATTTGGTACTTAAGAGACATCCATTAGTGTTGGATTATAAAACTTATTATTTTAATAATGGTTGTACGATTGTGCAAATACGAAAAAAAGATTAGTTATAAAAAACTAATTATGAAAAAAAATCAAGCTTTTGGGCTTGATTTTGTTTCTAATTGGAGCACCTAGTCGGATTTGAACCAACGATCAGGGAGTTGCAGTCCCACGCCTTACCACTTGGCTATAGGTGCATGAAAATTAATGTAATAACATTGTAATATAATTTTGAAAGAATGTCAAATATAATAATAGTTAATTTATTATATTATATAATTTTGCTTTAAAAAAGTTAATAAAAATTTGCATATCTTTTGTCAAGATACTTGTTAAATTGTCGAAATTGGTTTATAATGATTGAGACAGTATTAAGGGGAGGAATACCATGAAGAAGTTAACTCGTCACAAATTTGCGTTTGTAATTACATTAATTATTACTTTGTTATTATTAGGCTCTGGAGGTTTTTTGATATATAATATATCTTTGTTAAAAGATATTGAAAATTTACTAAGATTAATTGCGGTAATTGTAATTATAGTGATTTCTTTAATTTTAATTATTTTAGCAATTAGATTTTTAAGAAAATATAAGAAGGTTAAGTTAGTTTTAATTATGCTTTTAATGCTTATATTTGCAGCTGGAGAGTTTTTTGTTAGTTATAACATTGGGAAAGTGTATGGTACTTTAGCTAAGGTCTCAGATAGTTCAGAGTATACCACTTACTCATCTAGTTTAGTTACTTTAAAAAGTAATGAAGTAGAAAATCTTGATAATATTGGTGATAGTAAATTAGGAGTACTTGAAGACGAAACTAGTTATGAAGGTTCAATTATTCCTCAGGAAGTAATTGAAAAAAATGATTTATCTAATGAAACTGAAAGCTATGCTAGTTATATTGCGATGATTGATGCCTTAAATAATGGAGAGATTGATTATATCTTCTTACCAACTAATTATCCAATTATGTTTGGCAGTATGGAAGGTTATGAAGATATTGGCGATACAACTAAAGTAATTTATACGCAAACTAAAAAAGTTAAAAAAGATGCTAGCGAAGAAAGTGAAACTAAACCAGTTACCGAACCATTTTCAATTTTATTAATGGGTGTTGATTCAGAAACTGAGGGAATTGCTAATAGCTCTTTCAATGGCGATTCACTAATGGTTATTACGTTTAACCCTAAAACTTTAAGTACAACAATGCTTAGTATTCCACGTGATTCTTATGTGCCAATTGCTTGCTTTACTAATCAAAGAAAAAATAAAATTACGCATGCAGCTTGGCAAGGCGAAGAATGTATGGAAAAAACGATTGAAAATTTCTTAGATATTGATATAGATTATAATGTTAAGATTAATTTTAAGGGTGTTGTAGAGCTTGTAGATACATTAGGTGGTGTTGAAGTTGATGTCCCATATAATCTTTGTGAACAAAATAGCAATAGAGAGTGGGGAGCTAACACGGTTTATATTGAAAAAGGTCTGCAAACGTTAAATGGTGAACAAGCCTTAGCTTATGCTCGTAATAGGCATCCGAATCCATCTAAATGTTCATCTAAATGGACAAATTATACAAGTAATGACTTTATCCGTGGACAACACCAACAAGAAGTAGTAATGGCTCTATTAGATAAATTTAAGTCAATTAAAGATTTAAATACGGTTTATAATTTATTAGATACTATTAGTAATAATATGACTACTAATATGAGCACTGATCAAATTTTATCTTTATATAATGTGTTTAAGGATATGGCTGCCAAGAGTGATGAGGGCGCAAGTATTGAAGATATGCTAGGTATTCAAAGGTTATATTTAAATGGTCACGATGCTCGTATTATTGATTATGGTGGAACCAATTTATCACTATATAATTATGTTTTATATGATAGTAGCGTAAAAGCGGTATCTGATGCTATGAAGGAAAATTTAGGCTTGAAAAAGGTCGAAACGGTAAAATCATTTAGCTTTAATATAAATGAGCCTTATGAAGAGGTAGTTATCGGTAAGGAGGAAACTTCTGGTGATTCATTGACTTTATTACCAAGCTTTATTGGTCAAAGTTTAAGTTATGTTAATTCGTTCTGTAGTGCGAATGGAATCAAAGTAAATGTTAGTGGCAGTGGAACTGGTTCAGTTATATCTCAAAGTGTTCCAGCCGGAGCGAATGTTGAAGATGTTGGAAGTATTACGATAACGCTTTCTGGTGGACAGTCACAATCTTCAACAACAAATAATAGTAGTTCTTCTAGTGGTAGTACAACTAATGACGAAAAGGATGATGAGAAAGAACCTGAACCACCAAAAGAGGAGGAGCCTATTTATGGATGTACCGACCCTAATGCAAGCAATTATGATCAAGATGCGACTGACGATGATGGGACTTGTATTCCGGCCGGGGTAGATGAACCCACTGAATAAACTGATAAAAAGACAGCTGAATTATTAAAGCTGTTTTTTTAATTTGACTAACGATATTTTCCGTTATATAATTTCTAATGAGGTGATGACATGAAAAATTATGATGATTATTACAATGATGAAGAACTTACGGAGGAAGAATTAGAAGAACAAGAAAAAGAAGAAAAAAATCAAGATAAAAAAGGTAAGAAAGATAGGAGAAAAAGTAATAAAAAATCTTCTAAACATAAAAAGGTAGTTAAAAAAGAAAAAAATAAGAGACCAAAGAAACAAGTTGTTTATAAGGAAAAAGATAATTCTCATTCGGGTATTTTAATATTTTTCTTATTATTAATTGTAATTGGCTTGGCAGCTATTTTAGCTTATTTATATTACACTAAAGATGACCCAAGTAATCCAATTAATCAAATGACTAATAATAAAGTTAATGAAGAAGCTAAGGTATGCGAAGCTACGGGGATGTCTAGTAATGTTTCTAGCCTATTATTACAGTGCGATGGCTCAGAATTTACGATGAATTTAACTGATTTAAATTTAAGCTTTGATATTGAGAATATTGGTGGGGAATTTTCTTATAAAATAAACAATATTTATTATGATGGTAAAAAGGTAAGTTTATGGGGAAGCAAATTAAATGATGTAACTGTGAATAACAACTGGCAAATTAAAACTGATAGTGATTTAATTTATTTATTGTTTAAGACTTCTAATGATAAAGGAACAGATGAGTTAATTGTTTTAGAAAATGGTGATATTATTTATGAGGGGTTAGATAATACGGATTATGTTTTGGGGAGTGAAGTAACATATACTACTTATACAGATTTAGGACTAGAAGAAATTGATACATGTACTAACTATGAACATAATAATGAATCTGATGAAATTGTTTGGGAAAAAGGTGTACTAACCTATGGAGACGGTATTGCCGAAAATATTACCGAAGAAGTTAAAGCAAGTGATGTTTGTATGGTGGAGGGCGAGTAATGAATTTATTTATTTGGTATCCAAGATGTTCAACTTGTCAAAAAGCAAAGAAATTTTTAGATGATAATGATATTCAATATAAACTTAGAGATATTGTTTTAGAGACACCAACTTATGAAGAACTTAGTAAATGGATTAAGCTGAGCGGTTTAGATATTAAAAAGTTTTTTAATACATCAGGAATGAAATATAAAAAATTAAATTTGAAGGAAAAATTACCTTTGATGAGTGATGAAGAAAAGATCCATTTGTTAGCTTCTGATGGAATGCTTATCAAAAGACCAATGTTTATTGGTAAACAGATTATTTTAGGTTTTAAAAATTATGAAGATATTAAGCATATGTAAAAACACATGTGCTTTTATTATATTTTTGGCGAAAACGTTGATTTTTTTTGTTAAATAATGGATAATATAAAAAGGGAGGATTTTATATGACAAGAGAG
>CALVRF010000019.1 GCA_944358495.1 uncultured Bacilli bacterium | reverse complement strand
CTATGACTACAAACAAGGTTTACCTTTGTTTGTTATCCACATTATAAATCGGTATCATTTTAACTAATGTTTAACATTAAAACGCGTATCGGCTTTACAAAATAATTATTAATTTGAATTTATAAGTGTAATATTTATGATTTTAATATAAAAGAAAACCACCTAACTCATTCAGCATGATTTAGATGGACCAAAAAATATTGGTCACACTCAACATGGAAGTATTGAATGTTTCCTTTTTTATTTTATGCAAATTGCTTTGCTAAATACACCATAACATATTTACTATTACAAGTCAAATGAAGTAGCGATTCCTAAAAATAGAATTTAATAATGTAAATTTATTCTTTCGAGTAAAACATATTTTTAAATAATTAAACATACCTTTAAAAGAAAGGGGAATTTATGAATAATATTGATAAAGAGTTTTATGGTTTAATAAATAATTTACGCAAATTAACTTTAGATGAAACATTTTATAATATAAAAAATAGCTTTTTACTTTTAGATGATAAAACCAAAGTTGCTTTAGAAAACTTTTTTAAAACCTTTGACTATTGGGGAACTTTAGACTATTTAAATGATGACTATAATGAAATATACGAAAAAGCCCAAACTTTACATAACCATTTAGATGATTTTGTTTGGTTATATGAAAGATTAGAAGATTATCGTTCTAAAAAAGTATTGTTTGCCATTTTGAATAATTGGTATTGCTATGACTTTAACAATTTAGAATCATCTAGAGAAACTAATTTTAGTGATTATTTCGATTTAGATTTAGTTAAATGTCAAGATGAGGTATTTGTCGATTTAGGAGCTTACATTGGTGATACTATCTTTGATTATTTAAGAATATATGGTGCAAGTAGTTATAAAAAAATATATTGTTATGAAATAACACCAAATATCTTTGCTTTACTTAAAAATAATTTAGCTAAATATGACAATATTGAATTTAAAAGAAAAGCCGTATCCGATAAAAATGAAACTTTATATATAAGTGATAATAGTTCTGGACCATCAGCTAATACACTGACAAATGAGGGTGAAAATGAAGTTACTTCAGTTACTTTAGATGATGATATTGAAGATAAAATAACTACTTTAAAAATGGATATTGAAGGCTTTGAACAAAGAGCGATTATAGGTGCTTCAAGACACATTAAAGAAGATAAACCTAAATTATTAATTTCTGTTTATCATCGTAATGAAGACTTAATAAAAATACCTAAAATGATAGATGACATTTGCCCAAATTATAAATTTTATTTAAGAAATAATGGGGGCGGAATATATCCAACAGAAATAACTTTAATTGGTATTCCTAACCAATAAATGTTTGACTTTTAAAATTAGATGTGTTAAAATTGATAACGTTAATAAGGCCAAAGACACATGTTGTGCATTGCACGTAAATCTGATTACAGAAGGGCATTTAATTATGTTCTTTTTTGTGCCTTATATATAGAAGGAGGAATTTTATGAAATCTAAAAAACCAATATTGATTTTGATAGTTGCTGCTTTTGGTGCGTTTTTAGGAACATTTAATGAAACCTTTTTAAATATTGCTTTAACTCCAATTATGCATGATTTTAATGTTGGGGTTTCAACTGTTCAGTGGTTAACTACTGCTTATATGCTTGGAGCAGCCATTATGATTCCAGTAGCATCATTTCTTTATCGGAAATTTGCTACTAGACCGCTTTTCTTATTTACTGTCGGTTTATTAATTATAGGTAGTTTAGTATGTGCCTTTGCACCATCATTCCCTGTTATGTTAGCCGGCCGTATCATTCAATCATTAGGTACCGGAATGCTTACACCAATCGGTATGAATATGGTACTTAGCGTTGTACCTAAAGAAAAAATGGGATCTTATATGGGACTTATGGGAGCGGCCACCACATTGGGCCCATCTTTAAGTATTATTGTTGCTGGTATTTTATTAAACTTTAGTACATGGCATATTTTATTCTTTGTTTTTGCTGCTTTAATGTGTATTTTATTTATCATGGGTGCCGTTATCATTGGCAAAGATAAAAAATTAGAAAATCCTCATTTAGATATTTTATCTGTTATTTTAATTAGTTTAGCCTTAATTGGTATTTTATATGGAATTTCTACTTTATTCTCTGGTAACATCATTGTTGCTTTAGCAGCTATTGTTATCGGTATCATTTGCTTAATTGTTTTTGCTAAAAGACAAAAGAAAATCCAAGTTCCACTTATTAATTTTGAGCCTTTAAAAGCTAAAGAATTTAAAATTGGACTTTCCTTAAACTTAATTGCGATGTTTACGCTTTTATCAATGAATGTTATTATGCCACTATTTATTCAAAACGCTATGGGCATGTCATCATTAGAAGCTTCGCTTACCTTATTCCCATCAATCGTTGTATCATGTATTTTAGCGCCGATTGCTGGTAAAATTTATGATAAAAAAGGTGGAAGTTTAATCGTTCCATTAGGTTATTTATTAGTCTTCATCTTTATTTTACTTCTAGGACTGACTATTAATTTAAATTCACTATTACTTATTGCTTTACTTTATATTCCGATTGCCGGAAGTATGTCATTAATTATCGGGCCAAGTCAAAGTTTCGCTTTGGGTTCACTATCTAGAAAGTTAAATCCTCATGGTGTAACTTTAGTTACTGCTGGTTTCCAAATAGCTGGATGCATTGGAACTTCATTATTTACTGGCGTTTACTCATCAATGACCGATTTAAAATTAAATGCTGGTTCAGCCCCTTATGAAGCTATGGAATTTGCTTTTATTATCACGTTAATTGTCGCTTTTGTAGTTGCTGTTTGTGGTTTTGTTCTAGCCCTTTCTATTAGACGCATTGAAAAGAATAAACCAATAACTATCCACATGTCATTAAAGTCTATTATGAAAACCGATGTTTACAAAGTTAAAGAAAACGATAACTTATTAACCGCTTTAACTTTAATCAACGATAAACATATTAGTGGTGTTCCCGTTGTCGATAAAGCAGGTAAACTAACCGGTTTTATTAGTGATGGTGATATCATGCGTTACTTATCTAAAGCGCATCCATTATTTGTCAATGCTTATTCTTTAGCGCTATTAGGGGCGGAAAGTAATTTTGATGAAAAATTAAAAGAATTAATGACTTTAAAAGTTAAAGATATTGCCAAAAAGAAGGTCCTTACTATTGATATAAATACTAGTTTAGAAGATGTATGTAAGATTTTAGAAAGCAAACATTTGAAAAAAGCTCCCGTTATGGATAATGGCAAAATGGTTGGAATTATCAATCGTAGTAATATTACCCATTATGCTATTGAATCTTATTTATCTTCAGCCAAATAAGCCTTTAAGGGCTTTTTTTATAAAATAAAAGTGAACTTTTGAATTAATATAGGTTCACTTTTTTTCATCCTTTAATAGATAGTCCATCGAAATATTATATTTCTTACATATTATATACAAAGTAATAGTATTAATTAAATATTTTCCCGTTTCATAACCACTATATGTAGTTTGGGAAATGTTACATTCATCAGCCAGCTGTTGCTGACTTAAATTTAATTTTTTTCTTAATTTTTTTAAATTGTTTCCAATTATATTTTTATCCAAATGAATTTTGTTATATTTGGTATTTTTACTAAGTTTACACACAAAATCCAATGAATAACCGTATAAATTACAAAATTTAACTAATTTATTAAGGGGTATAGTATCATGTCCATTTTCCCATCCATGGACCGTATACCTTGATACTCCAAAGACATAGCCAAGTTCTTTTTGCGTCATTTCTAATTCTTCTCTGCAATATTTTAAATTATTTTCAAGCATGCCTAATCACCAATATAATTGTCCCATTAAAATTAATTTTAACAGCAAAAGTGTGGGTCAATCGTTGAAAATATGATATAATTGTATTAAAAGGATAAAATATTATTTAAAGGAGTAAAAAATATGGGAAGACATCGAAAAACTAGAAGAGAATTAAAAAAACAAAGAAAAATAATCGTTGTATCATTAATTGCCTTTTTGTTTATCATGGTAGGCGGTTATGCCGCATTTCAAACCAATTTAAGCATAACAGCTAAAGGAAATATAAAAGAGCCAAGTAGAGTTATTATGTTGTTTCCCTGGGCTACAACCGAATATTTTTATTCAGATTATTATAGAGAGACTATCGTGAATGTGACTTTTTTAGGCACCAATAAAGTTTCTAGTAACGCTATCGAAAGTTGGGATGTTTCTGAAGATGGTAAAGGTGGTGTTATGGCTTGGGTTGTTCCCACTAGTGAAGATAATACAAAATATGATTTATATATTGGCGCCAATGGTGGCGTTATCGCAAATAAAGATAGTCGTTGCTTATTTTTTAATATGTTAGCTCTACAAAATATAAATTTTAATAACAATTTTGACACCAGTAATGTTACTAATATGCAATGGATGTTTGCTGGTAGTAATAGTTTAACATCATTAAATTTAAGTAATTTTGATACAACTAACGTTCAAAGTATGAGTGGTATGTTTTCAACTTGGGATCCCATCGCAAATAAATTTGGGACCAGCTCATTACAAAATATTATTTTTGGAGAAAATTTCAAGACTAATAATGTAACGAATATGGGAGATATGTTTTCTGGTTTTCAAGGTACAAATTTAGATTTAAGTAGTTTTGACACTTTCAATGTGATAAATATGTATCACATGTTTAATGGTTGTGGCAATTTAAAAGAATTAAATTTATGTTCTTTCAGCACTTCTAAAGTAACTGATATGGGTGGAATGTTTATGAATACACACAATATCAAAAACATTTATGTTGGAGCAAGTTGGACAACAACTGGGGCTGAGACTACTGATTTATTTGCGAATAGTGGAGTATCATCAGTAACAACTGGACAATGTTAATGATAAAAACATATTTAATAATTAAGTTTTTTTAGTAATATAATAGAAATCAATTTGATTTCTATTTTTGTTATATTTCCTTTTTTTAGACATATTTTTTAAATAGAGGTGACGCTTTATGAAAAAGGTGTTAGGAATATTTTTAACTTGTTTACTAGTTTTCCCTATGTTTATAATGCCAGTTCGAGCCGATGAATTAAAATTAGCGGAAAATGCCAAAGCAGCGATTTTAATTGAAGCTAGTACTGGTGAAGTCTTATTTGAAAAAAATGCCGATGAAAAACTAGTCCCAGCTAGTATGACCAAAATGATGAGCATGCTTTTAATTATTGAAAATATCGAAAAAGGAGTTTTAAAATGGAATCAAGAAATAACCGTTAGTGAAAATGCCGCTAGTATGGGCGGTAGCCAAATTTTACTAGAAGCCGGGGAAAAAATGACGGTTGAGGATTTGTTTAAAGGAGTAGCGATTGCTAGTGGAAATGACGCTGTGGTTGCTTTAGGAGAGGCCATCGCTGGAACCGAAGAGGGCTTTGTCGATATGATGAACGATAGAGCTAAAGAACTTGGGCTTAAAAACACGAATTTTAAAACGCCTCATGGCCTAGATGAAGCCAATCACTATTCTAGTGCTAGAGACATGAGCGCCATTGCTAGAGAGTTAGTTAAACATGAAAAAGTTTTAGAATTTACATCCGTTTACGAAGATTATTTAAGGGAAGACACTGACAGGAAAATATGGCTCGTGAACACCAACAAACTTGTTAGGTTTTACGATGGCGTTGATGGGTTAAAGACTGGTTATACCGAATCCGCCGGCTATTGTCTAACTGCTACCGCTAAAAAAGATGGTATGCGTATTATTGCCGTTGTCATGGGAGAACCCGATAGTAAAACTAGAAATCAAGAAGTTAGTGAAATGTTAGATTATTCATTTGCTCAATATCAACTAGAAACCCTTTTAACCGATTCTTCATCACTAGGAAAATATGAAGTAACCAAAGCTAAACAAAAATATACCGAAATTGTTCCAAAAGAAGATGTGACTGTTCTCCGTAAAAAAGGTGATAAAATTGGTAATGCCACTTATGAAGTAAAATTAAACGATTTAAAAGCGCCAATCGAAAAAGGCGACGTTATTGGTAAATTAACTATTAAAGAAAATGGCAAAAGCATTAGAACTATTGATTTGACTACTAAAGAAGATATTAAAAAAGCTAATTTAGGTCAGCTTTATTTAAGATATTTAAAAGATATTTTTACTGGCGATATAACTATTTAAAGAGCTAAGGCTCTTTTTATTTGTGACTTGAAAAAATAAAAAAGTTAATAGAAATTGTTTACAAGAACACACGTTTGTGTTATTGTTAATTTATCAGAGACTATTTAGATTATAGCTAGTCGAAATTGAAAAGGAGGATTCCATGAATAAAATCGCAGAATTAAATAATCTAGTTTTATATCAAAATGAAACTGGAAATAAAATTATCGAAGTATTGTATGATAGTGAAGATTTTTGGTTGACCCAAAAAACTATGGCTGACCTATTCTCGGTTAAGGTTAATACAATAAACTATCATTTAAAAGAAATATTTAGTAGTGGTGAATTAGAAGAAAATTCAGTTATTCGAAAAATTCGAACAACTGCTAATGATGGGAAAAAGTATAATACCAAGTTTTATAATTTAGATGCCATTATTGCCGTTGGATATAGAGTTAATAGTTATGAAGCTACCCAGTTTAGAAAATGGGCAACTAATACATTAAAAGAATACATAAAAAAAGGCTTTGTAGTTAATTCAGAATTTTTAAAAAATGGTCCAAGGTTTGGGAAAGATTATTTTGATGAATTACTATTAAAAGTAAAAGAAATTAGAGCAAGTGAAAGAAGATTTTATCAAAAAATTACTGATATTTATAAAGAGTGTAGTTATGACTATGATAAAAATAGTGAAACAACAAAGGAATTTTATAAAAATGTGCAAAACAAACTTCATTTTGCCATAACAGGGATGACTGCTTCCGAAATCATTTATAATAGAGTAGATGCTAAGAAAGACAATATGGGGCTTAAGACATGGAAAAATGCCCCAAAGGGAAAAATTTTGGAAAGCGATGTCGTAGTAGCCAAAAATTATTTAGATAAGGAAGAAATTATTGAACTAAATAATCTAGTTTCCATGTATTTAGACTATGCTGAAAGGCAGGTAAAGCTAGGACACATTATTTCTATGAAAGAATGGAAAGAAAAATTAGAATTATTTTTAAAATTAAATGAATATAACATTTTAAAAGATAATGGAAAAATTAAAAGAGAAATAGCCAATGCTTTAGCCTTATCAGAATATGAACAATATAGGATAAAACAAGATGAAAATTATTTATCCGATTTCGATGAATTAATTGAATTTAGTAAAAATATAGAAGGTAACAATGGATAATCATTTCTTGTAAAATGACTAATTTGGTCGAGCATGTAAGTAAATAACAATTTTTTAAATCATTTTTAAAATGAATTTATATAATAATCAATGAAAGAGCTAAGACTCTTTTTTTGCTTCCAAAAGTATTGACTTAGACTATACTCCAAATATTATGATTAAAATGGGTGATACGTATGAATAAGAAAAAAGTTATCAGAATTGTTGTAACCGTAATTATTATTGTGCTAATTATATTAGCTATTAACTTTGTTTTATTTAATATCTTAAGAGAAGAAAATGAAAGTAATGATAGCCACACAAATACTAATCAAACCAATAATGAAAATACCAATGGTGATGTAGCTACCGTTTACATGACAACTGATATTAGTAGTGAAGCTTTAATGAACATCTATGAAGCTTTAGCTTGGCAGCCCGAGGGTAAAGTGGCTGTAAAACTATCAACCGGTGAACCTCCGGCGAGTAATTATTTAGACCCCAAATTAATAAAAGACTTAGTTCAAAGTGTCAATGGCACAATTGTTGAATGTAACACAGCTTATAGTGGTTCAAGAAGTGAAACAGCTATGCATATGCAAGTGGCCGAGGACCATGGTTATACTGATATTGCCGATGTTGATATCTTAGACACTGATGGCTTTATGTCGATTCCTGTTCAAAACGGCGACCAATTAACCGAAGATTTAGTTGGAACCAATTTTGCTAACTATGATTCTTATCTAGTACTCTCACACTTTAAAGGGCATGCTATGGCTGACTATGGTGGCGCTATTAAAAATATTTCTATTGGCCTTGCTTCTAGTGAAGGAAAAAGCCTAATCCATAGTGCCGGTGAAAGCACCACCAGTCCATGGGGTGGGGAGCAAAATCCATTTTTAGAGAGTATGGCCGAAGCCGGTAAGGCTGTATCCGATTATTTAAATAATGGACAAAATATTGTTTATGTCAATGTTATGAATAGATTATCCGTCGATTGTGATTGTGATGGTAATCCCGCTGAGCCAGATATGCACGATATTGGAATTTTAGCCTCTACTGACCCTGTGGCTTTAGATAAGGCTTGCATCGATTTAGTGTATGAAGCTGACGATGGTGACTCACTAGTTCAAAGGATTGAATCAAGAAATGGTCTTCATACTTTAGAGCACGCTGAAAAAATTGGCCTAGGCACACAAAACTATCGGATTGTTAGTATCGATGCTTGATATACTAAGTAGAGAATTTACTTATCTTTGGTATTATTTGGTAATTCAAATAGAGCAAATTCTCCCATTTTGGCTTATCGGAATTATCATTGGTTCAATTATTAGTGTGTTTGCTAAAGATAAAATTCACGAATTATTTAAAAAACTAGATAAAAAGCTTGGGATTATTGGAATTTTAATTGCCAGTATTTTGGGTATTTTATCTCCACTTTGTATGTATGGAACTATTCCTATCGTTGCAGCTTTAGCCTTAAAAGGCATGAGACAAGATTACTTAGGAGCCTTTATGGTAAGCTCCATACTTTTAAATCCCCAGCTTTTAATTTATAGTGCCTCCCTCGGTCCCACTGTTTTTTTAATCAGACTTAATCTGACCATTATTTGTGGCTTTTTAGCTGGAATGCTTTTAATGATATTTTATAAAAATAAGTCATTCTTTAATCTTAAAAGCTTTAAAGAAAAAGAAAATAAAGATACAGACCCCAATATATTCAAAAGATTATTAAAAAACATGCTAAGAAATATTAAGGCTACCGGGCCATATTTTTTACTAGGCATCATCACAGCCTTATTTCAAAGATATGTTCCTAGTGATTTATTTGCCAGTCTTTTTATAAATAATGAGGGCTTTGGCGTTTTAATGGCCGCTGCTCTTGGAGTTCCTGTTTATGTATGCGGTGGTGGAACTATTCCTTTACTTGGAGAATGGCTAAATAGAGGCATGAGTATAGGCAGTGCTTCCGCCTTTATGATTACTGGTCCTGCGACCAAATTAACTAACTTAAGTTCCTTAAAAAGTATTTTAGGTTTAAAAAACTTTATTATCTATTTAATTTATATTATTTTATTTGCCACAATTACTGGATTTATTAGTGATTTAATCATCTAAAAGAGAAATCCTAAAAAATTTCACTTTTCTTTTAAAAATATAGCCATTTTACCTTGATAATTAAGTGAAAACATTGCCTATAAGCTAAAAAATGTGTTATTATAGAAGAAAAGGAGGGGATACCTTGGAAAAATATCTTCCAGATATATATCAAAAAAGTATTTATACTATTGATTATTCTAAACTATTAAGCCGCGGGATAAAATGTATTTTATTTGATTTAGATAATACTCTAGTACCCACTCATGAAAATGAAGCCCCAACCAAAGCAAAAGATTTAATCATTAGTTTAAAACAAAAAGGCTTTAAAGTCCTTATCTTTTCTAATAGTCCTAAAAGAAGAGTAAAAAAATTTCAAAAATATTTTGGTTTAGATGCCATCCATTTTGCTTGTAAACCATTTCAAAATAAGTTTAAAAAAGCCATTAAAGATACGGGGTATAATTTAAACGAAATCGCTATTATTGGTGACCAAATATTAACCGATGTTGCTGGTGGAAATAAAGCCGGCATCACCACCATATTAGTCAATCCCATTTCTAATAAAGGTCATTTATTTTTTAAAGTAGGGCGCTTTATTGAAAGAAAAAAAATAAAAAAACTAAGAGATAAAGATTTGTTCTGTAAAGGAAGATACTATGACTAAGTGTCAAGGCTGCGGAGCTGTTTTACAAAATAAAAATCCTCAAAAGGAAGGCTACGTAAGAGATTTAGCAAAATCACTTTGTGAACGTTGCTTTAAAATTAGAAATTATAATGAGTATCAATTTTTCGACAAAGATAATAATTATTATTTAGATATTATCAAAAAAATTGAACGTTCAAAAGATTTAGTTCTTTTAGTAACCGACTTTTTAAATACTGATAGTTTGCTGGAATTAAATATTCATAATCCCGTTATTTTAGTTTTAACTAAAAGAGATTTAATTCCTAGAAGTTTATATGAAGACAAACTACTAAGTAATATAAAAACTAATTTGAATATTGTGGATAAAGTTATCGTTAGTAGTAAAAACAACTATAATTTTGATTTACTTTTTTCCAAAATCAAATCCCATCAGAAAAGTAAAAACGTTTACGTTATCGGTTATACCAGTGCTGGTAAAAGTACCTTAATTAATAAATTAATTAAAAACTATGGCCACGATAAAACCGAAATTACCACTAGTATTTTACCATCGACGACTTTAGATTTAATCGAAGTTCCTATCGATGAAAATTTAACGATTATTGATACCCCTGGTCTTTTAGACGAAGGGAGCATTATTTTAAATGTCGATGGAAAAACTTTAAATAAAATTTTACCGAAAAAAGAAATAAAACCCATTGTTATTCAAATTAAAGTTAATCAAACCATTTTAATCGATAATTTAGTGCGTTTAGACGTTCAAAAAGATAGTAGCTTAATTTTTTATCTTTCCAATGATTTAAAAATAGAACGCTATTACAAAAATATAGATAAATTAGCAACGCTTGAAAATCAAAATATAATAGTCCCAAATAATTCTGATATTGTTATTAAAGGTATGGGATTTATTAAAGTAACTAAACAAACCCCAATTAAAATTTATTTACCCCATGACGTCAAATTTAGTATTAGAAGCTCAATAATCTAATACTTTTTCTTTACACAAATTCACCTTTGTGATAACATTAATAATAGGGTGATAATATGCTAGGAAAGATAATTGGAATTGAAGAAGATACAGTTTTAGTAAAGTTAAATATTGATTTAGATAAGTTTCAAAACTTAGTTAATTTGCACGTAGTTATGGAAGATGCTGACAAAATAATGGTTGGAGAAATAACCGATATTAAAGATGGAATAGCTTATGTCAATCTTTTGGGTGAAATTATTAATAATAAATTTGTCTTTGGAGTTATTAGAAAGCCATCATTCGCTTCTTCCGTAAAATTAATTTCTAAAGAAAAAATTCCGATGGTTATTAGTGTCGATGATTATAAAGAAAAAGAAGATGTATATATTGGTACCAGTCCTATTTATGAAGGTGTAAAAATTGGTTTTAATATTAACGATTTTTTTGCTAACCACTTTGCCATCTTTGGTTCTACCGGCTCTGGAAAATCATGGGGTGTGGCACGCTTAATCCAAAGTATTTTTAGTAAAAAGACGACCGTCGCTTATCGAGCTAGCATCTTTATTTTCGATGCTTATGGGGAATATCATTCTGCTTTTAAAGATATCAGCCAGCTAACTCCAGAGGTCTCTTTTAAAGCTTATACCACTAATACTAAATTTAGTGAATCCGAAACCTTAAAATTACCTTTATGGCTTCTTAGTATTGATGATATTGCTTTACTCTTAAATGCTGAAAAACCAACACAATTACCAATTATTGAAAAAGCTTTAAAATTAGTTAACGTATTTGCTAGGGATGAAAACGAAGTTATTAAACAAAAAAATGATATTATCGCTAGGGCTATATTAGATATTTTATCTAGTGGAAAACCATCTTCACAAATAAGAGACCAAATATTTTCCATTTTATCGACATATAAAACCAAAGATTTAAACTTAGAATCTACCATTTATCAGCCCGGATATGTTAGAACATTAAAACAATGTTTAATTATTGATGCCACTGGTAAATTAAGAGAAATGGAACTAATCACTAAATTTATGCAATCATTTTTAGATGATAGTATTGAGCTTACTATGCCTGACGGTTCGTTTAGTTATGGCCTTGACGACTTAAGATTAGCTTTAGATTTCGCTTTAATCTCTGAGGGGTCTTTAAATAGTGAAAGAGTTTACGACGAAGCTAATGTATTAAAAGTTAGACTTCATACTTTAATTAATAGTGACTATGCTGTTTATTTCGATGTTAAAGATTATGTAAGCATCGATGATTATATTAAAAATTTACTTATCATTGGTAATGGAAGAAAAGCTCAAATCATCAATTTTAATATTAACTATGTCGATGATAGATTCGCTAAAACACTTACTAAAATTTATTCTAGACTGTTATTTGAATATGCGAAAAACTTAGACCAAAGAGCTTCTTTACCGTTCCATATTATCTTAGAAGAAGCCCATCGTTATGTTCAAAACGATAATGACGTAAATTTATTAGGTTATAATATTTTTGATAGAATTACCAAAGAAGGAAGAAAATATGGTGTTTTATTAGGACTTATTTCCCAAAGGCCGTCCGATTTGTCAGAAACTTCTATTTCTCAGTGTAATAATTTCTTAATTTTTAAGATGTTACACCCACGTGATGTTACTTATATTAGAGAAATGGTTCCTAATATTACTAACGAAATTGTTAAAAGGCTAAGAGTCTTGCAACCCGGAAATTGTATTGCCTTTGGTAATGCTTTTCAAGTTCCAGTTTTGGTTAGGTTAGATAAGCCAACCCCACCGCCTTCAAGTAGTAGTTGTGACATTAGTGCCAACTGGTTTATTGATAGGAAATAGAATTTGTCTATTTCTTTTTTTCTTATTATAGTTAATTTTCTTCTCTTTAAAAATATTAATAAGTTAGTTTTTAACCTCTATTTATCTAATACATATAATATTTTAGAAAAGTGGGGGTCCTATGAAATTAAATGATTTAAAAATAGATGATAAGGCAGTTATTACTAAGGTCAATGCCGATAAAAATATAAAAAGAAGATTACTAGATATGGGGGTTGTTAAAGGCACGACCATTCAAAAGGTTTTAGTTAGCTCCGGTGATAATATGGTCGGATATTTTATCAAAGGCGCTGTCGTGGCAATTAGAAAAGATGACACTAAAGATATTGAAGCCGAGATGATAAAATGAAGATAGGGTTAATTGGCAATCCCAACGTTGGAAAAAGTACCATTTTTAATGCTTTAACTGGTATGCATCAACACACCGGAAATTGGCCAGGAAAAACCGTTGCCAAAGCCACTGGTTACTTAAATTATCAAGGCATAAAATATGAAATTGAAGATTTACCAGGGACTTATTCTTTAATGGCCCATTCCAAAGAAGAAGAAGTCACTAGAGATTTTGTTTATCAAGGCAATTATGATAAATTAATAATCGTTTGTGATGCTACTTGTTTAGAACGTAATTTAAATTTAGTTATGCAAGTCATCGAAGTTACAAACAAAGTTATTATTTGTGTTAATTTATTAGATGAAGCTAAGAAAAAAGGCATAGAAATTGATTTTCCTAAGTTAAAGTCTATTTTAAAAGTTCCAGTTATTCCCGTAACTGCGAGAAACAAACAAGGACTTAATGAATTAATTGAAGCCTTAAATACTACCAGTCAAGAAACCTATAATTTTAAATACGATGATTTTCTCGAAAATGCGGTAGCCATGGTTTTACCACTAATCAAAAATAACCAAATAAATACTAAAGCTATTACCTTAAAATTAATCAGTAATGATAAAACCTTTATTAATAATTTTAATTATAAAGATGAACAATTGTTAAATAAAGTTCATGATGCCCAAAAACACTTATATGAAAAAGGAATATATTTAGAAGATATAGATACTTATATTACCGAGCAAATAATGGATAAATGCATGAAAATTACTAATCAAACTGTTACTTATACCAAAACTAATTACACGAAAAGAGATAAAATGATTGACAAATTTTTAACCGGCAAAATAACTGGCTTTATTTCCATGATTTGCCTGTTGATGATTATTTTTTGGATAACGATTAAAGGGGCGAATTATCCATCAGATTTTTTATATAATTTGTTTTTTAGTTTTGAAGATAATATAATTAGTTTTTTAAATTTTATCCATACTCCAGATATCATAATTAATTGTTTAGTATTTGGTGTATACCGTGTCTTAGCCTGGGTAGTATCGGTTATGCTTCCGCCAATGGCCATCTTTTTCCCATTATTTACCTTATTAGAAGATTTAGGGTATTTACCTAGGATTGCTTTTAATTTAGATAAAGCTTTTAAAAAATGTGCTTCGTGTGGTAAGCAAGCCTTAACTATGGCTATGGGTTTTGGCTGTAATGCAGTTGGTGTTATTGGAGCTAGAATAATCGACTCACCAAGAGAAAGATTAATGGCTATGCTTACTAATTGTTTTGTTCCTTGTAATGGTCGCTTTCCCATTTTAATTTCTATCATTACCATGTTTATTATAATTGGTGGAAGTAATAGTTCATTTATCAGTGCCGTCTTGTTAACTATTGTCATTTTATTTGGTATTATCATGACTTTTGTTATTTCAAAAATATTATCTAAAACGCTTCTAAAAGGCCTACCTTCAGCATTTACTCTAGAACTACCAGCGTACCGCAAACCGCAAATTACAAAAGTTATTATTCGCTCAATTTTTGATAAAACTATTTTCGTCCTCAAAAGAGCTATTTTAATTTCGGCGCCAGCCGGCTTAGTTATTTGGTTATTAACTAATATTAATATTAATGATATTAGCCTTTTAAAAAGATGTACTGACTTTCTCGATCCTTTAGGCCATTTAATCGGTCTAGATGGCGTCATCTTAATGGCCTTTATCTTAGGCTTTCCAGCTAACGAAATTGTCATTCCCATTATGATAATGGGTTATATGTCCTTAGGTTATATTACTGATTTTAGTGATTTATCCGCTTTAAAAAATTTACTTGTTGATAATGGCTGGACTTTATTAACTGCCATTTGTATGTTAGTGTTTACTTTAATTCATTGGCCGTGTTTAACTACCGTTTTTACTATCAAAAAAGAAACGGGTAGTACCAAATGGGCATTACTTTCCATCATTATTCCGGCTCTTACTGGTATGATTTTATGTTTTATTATTACCCAAATTTATTATCTAATAGTGTAAAGGCCTCGTTGCCTTTTTATTTTGGGTGTGTTAAACTTAAATAAAAGGTGAGTTAGATGAAAGAAGTTAATATTTGGGAAACAAATTTATTTAATGATAGGTGTCAGCAGTTTTTTACTTTAGAAGATTTAGAAAAACTATTAAAATCAGATGAATATACTGTTTTTGTTAGAGAAAATTTTAATCCCGAAAGGAATAATGGTGTTAGAAGCTCCAGTTTTATGCTTTTTGAATATGCTGCAGCTAGGCAAGATATTATTTTAACTTATACTACTTTAGAAAATCCCATTTTATTAGTTGATAAGACTATATTAATTAATCCAGTTTTTTTTTGAACACCATAAAGACCAAATTATGGAAACATTTTATGATAGTTTATTACAGTTAAAACCTTCATATGTTGTAATTGAAAAAGAATTATTTGATAATCAAAGATTTAACAACTTAATTAAACAATTAAATTCTTCATTTACTTTATGTGTTGATAAAAATGATATTAGTGAAGAAAATGTTACTTATTTGCAAGAAAATTTTATTGCTTGTGAAGCTAATCATGAAGAAGTTTCAAGAAAATATGCTATTCAGTATTATACTTTACAAGAATTAGAGAAGCCTAGAAAGTTACTCTTTAATTCAGCGGATTTAACTGAGCGTAATATAAAAGGTTTAAAATATTTAAAAGATGGTTCATCTATCAGTATTGCCGATACTGGTGATAATTTAGAAAACTTATATTTTTATTTAAAATTAATGGAAATTTTAAAAGACTGTCAACCTAAAATTAATTTAATTATAAATGAAGATTATTTAGGTGAATATTTATCTAAATTAGATTTAAATGCTTTAGATAATACCAATGCCTCAATTATTATTAAGCGTGATTTAAACGATTACACTAAAGAAGAATATCAAAAGGAAGATGCCTTTTTAGAGGAATTAGTCCAAGATATTAAAAATTCTAAACTATCACCATTTGAAAGATATATAGCGGTTTATAATATTGTTAAACTATTTAAGCCATATAAAGAAAATTATGAAGATGGTGACCAATCTAGGAGTTTAAAAAATATTTTGTATAACGATTATATTGTTTGTGTTGGCTTTGCCAGACTGTTAGAAGATTTAGTTAGGAGAGTAGGGATATCCGCTAAAAAAATAAGTATTGATGTTGCTTTGTTAAATAAAGATGAAGAAATGTTTGACTATGCTGGTCATGCTAGGGTATTAGTTTATCTTAAAGATCCCAAATATGGTATAGATGGTTATTACATTGCTGACCCTACATGGGATAATAACATGGATAAAGATATTTATATCCATGCGGCCATGACTCCAAGAGAAACAACCAAAGAAAAAGATTGGGAACATTTAACCGATTTGGATTATTTGTTAGATGTCGAAAGTATGGAGGAATTCAACAGCCAAATCAATAGTTTATTAGATAAAAAAATAGCTTATCACAAAACTCATTTACCCCTTTCTGATTTTTCTTTGAAAGAAGAATCAGAAATAGAAAAGCGAAAAAGAATAGACATTCGTTATGAAATAAGTGCTGTTTCTGACATTTTTAGTAAAATCATAAGAATATTTAGAGACTTAGATTATGAAACTTATACCTATTTATATAAAAAGTATGCATATTTATCTAGTGGTAGTGAAGTTATTACCAAAGAAGATTGCTATGGTTTTTTAACTGAATTAGGTAATTATATCTTACCTCGCGTTAATACCCCAATTACCAGTACCCAGTTATTAACGGCAGCTGCTAATGTTAAAATTCATACCAGTGGTATTGACAAAGAAAATATTAAAGATATCCAAACAATAATTGACCAGTTAACACCTACTCAAGTAGAAGCCCAAAGCAAGCGCTTTCCTGAGATGGAAATTCAAAGTAATGAAAATGGCGTTAGTTATATAAACCCTGAAAATAAATTTGAAGAAAACTCTAGTCATAAAAAAATGTAGAAAATGATGGATTCTCTTTAGAAAACATCAAAAATTTCTACATTTTTTTAAGCTTTTATTTTTTCCTTATTTGGAATAATTGTGATTAATTCACCCGGAGTACAATTTAAATATTTACAAAAATCTTCAATATATTTAAACGAAATTGACGTAGTTTCACCTCTGATTATTTTATTTAAGTTTCTTGAAGTTATATTCATTTTCCCTTTTAACCAATATTTGCTCTTGTTGTTCTTTTTAAGTAATTCCTCAATATTTATTTTTATCATGTAAAATCACCAACTTAATTGTATAAAAATAATATTCCCACGATAAGATACTTGCATTACCCCTACCAATGTTGTATAATTTAAGTAATATAAGATAATAATCGACATTGTTTTCAGTCATTATTTATTATAAATAATAGTGGTGAGGTGTACCAATGGTTAACAAGAAAAATATAATAATTATAGGATTAATCGGAATAGTAATGATAATGGCCGTAAGTTATGCGGCTTTTAATAGTGCCTTAGACATCAAAGGAACAGGAAGTATAACTAGTAATTGGAAAATAATAATTAGTAATATCGCCCTAGAGGAAAAAACTGATGGAGCAGAGGAAGTATCAAAATCATTTGACGATTTAAGTGCAAATTTTAGTTTTAATTTAAATGCGCCTGGAGATAGTATTAAATATGCGGTAACAGTATCTAATGAAGGAACTTTAGATGCGGTTTTAGATTCTATTAAGATTGATATGAATGGAACAGATATAATTAATTATACTGTTGAGGGAATAGAATCCAGAAGTCCATTAAATGTTGATGAAGATAAAACCTTTTATGTAACTTTTAAGTTTAATGAAGATGTAACAAGTATGCCTAGTGATACAAGTTTTAATCTAACCATGGAACTTAACTATTTACAAGAAGGAAATGATACAAACTTTAGTACAGCTGATACTGATACATCAGGAGAGTTAGCTATAAATAGTATAAGTTTAGAACCAGAAGAACAAAGGATAAAAGTAACGGTTAATGCTTCAAATGCCATAAAATATTATTATAGTATTGATAATAATTCATGGTATGAAAGTGATAGTAATGTATATACCTTAACTGATTTAGATGTTTATAAAGACTATACTGTTTATGTAAAAGCTGAAGATAGTAGTGGAAATGTAGTATTTTCAAGTTCAGCTACGAAAACTAAGGATGTTACTAATCCAAATTTAGCGATAGCTGAAAAGGAAATCATCGAAGGAGAAAACGGCTGGAATAATGGAGTTACTTTAAATACTAGTGTTAGAGATAATGGAACTATAACTGATGTGCTATATTGTGTAACTTCAGAAGAAACTTGTGAGCCAAGTCAAACAGCAACATTAAATAATGGAAGTTTTGATTATATCTTTGAAGAAAACAGTTTAGAACAAAAGTTATGTGTTAAAGCTACTGATGAAGCAGGCAATGAAACAACCGAATGTTCAAATGGATATTTAGTCGATGGAATAGAACCAGTAGTTGATGATTTAACCTTAACGCCTGATGATGATACATTACTAGTTGAAGTAGAAGCTAG
>CALVRF010000018.1 GCA_944358495.1 uncultured Bacilli bacterium | reverse complement strand
AAAATATCACTTCTATTTAAAATTTATTGACAAAATGTGACATAATTGTGAAAAATTCGTGAAAACTTATGATATAATGATGGTGTAGAAGGAGGTATTATGAAGAAAATTATTTTAGGTGGGGCCGCATTAGTAGGCGCTTTAACTTTAAGCGGATGTGGAACTGAAACTTTAAGTTGCACCATGACAGATGAAAGCGATCTATACAACATGACGCAAGAAATTAAGGCAACGTTTGACGGCAAACAGACTAAATCAGTAGAGGCCATTATGACTATGAAGGTCGATGAAAGCTATGCTGACAGCATGGATAGTTTAAAAAGTTCTATTGAATCAGAAATGGCTGATTATGAGGAAAAATATGGTGTTGATACTGATTTAAACGTTAATGGAACTACTCTTAAATATTCGATGAAAGCTGATGCTTCTAAAATGACTGATGAAGCTAAATCGTTATTTGGATTTGATACTTCTGCTGACCAATCAAAAGAAGCTGCTCAAAAATCTTTAGAAGATGCAGGATATACTTGTAAATAGGATTATTTCCTATTTTTTTGTTAAAAAAATTAAAGTTTTAAACTTTAATTTTGGGGGTAATCATCTAAAAAACTATGATGATGATTATTTTTTTTATAACCGATTATTGTATTTAAATTAACATTTTTGCTCGAGGTAAAAATACTTTTTACAACATCGGGGTTATATTTTTCTAAGTCTTGAATTAATTTTTTCATTTCTAATCGTTTGCCGCTTTTTTTCTTAGTAATAGAGCATGCACAGTCGATAAATTCTAACTTATTATAATTTTTCCAAGCTACAATACTTGCTTCTTTAACTAAATAAAGTGGTCTAATTAGTTCAATATTTTCAAAATTATCGCTTTTTAATTTAGGCATCATACTAGAGTATGCACCATTATATATTAAATTTAATAAAATAGTTTCAACAACATCATTCATATGGTGCCCTAAAGCTATTTTATTGCATCCTAACTTTTTAGCATAATCATATAAATAACCTCTACGCATTTTTGCGCATAAATAACAGGGATTAGCACTTGTTTCAGAAATTTTAAAAACAGGGGTTTGGAAAATATGAGCTTTTATATTTAATAATTTTAAATTCTCTTTAATTTTATTTAATATTTCATCATTATAACCTGGATTCATAATAATAAATTCTAAATCAAATTTGAAAATGCCATGTCTTTGTAATTCTTCTAAACATTTGGCTAATAAAAAGGAATCTTTCCCGCCACTCATACAAACGGCAACTTTATCATTTTCATTAATTAATTCATAGTCTTTAACGGCTTTAACAAATTTACTCCAAATATCTTTTCGATATTTTTTTATGATACTTTTTTCAATTTCACGATATTTTTCCATCTTTATCACCTACTATAACAAAATAGGAATATCCATTCCTATTTAAGTGCAATATGTAATTCATCTAATTGACTTGGCGAAACAGTACTTGGAGCTTTGCTCATTAAACATGAGGCACTGGTAGTTTTAGGAAAAGCAATAACATCACGAATATTTTCAGTACCACATAAAATCATCGTTAAACGTTCCAATCCTAAGGCTAAACCACCATGAGGAGGGGCGCCATACGTTAAGGCCTCTAGTAAAAATCCAAATTTTTCATAAGCATCATCTTGAGATAATCCTAAAGCTTCTAAAACTTTTTCTTGAACCTCAGGGTTATGAATTCTAAGACTTCCACCCCCTACTTCGTAACCATTTAAAACTACATCATAAGCTCTAGCTAAAGCATGTTCTTTATCGCTTAGGCTATTAATGTCTTGTGGCTCAGTAAACGGGTGATGACAAGCGATATATCTATTTTCTTCTTCACTATACTCAAACATTGGAAAATCGGTTATCCATAAAAAATTGTATTTATTTGGAGTAATTAGATTTAAATCTTTTCCTAGTTTTAAACGCAAAGCACCTAATGATGTTTTTACCATTTTTTTATTGCCAGCAATGATTAAAATTAAGTCATTATTTTCTAAGCTTAAGTTTTCTTTTAATTCTTGAGCAGTTTTTTCATCAATAAATTTAGCAATACTACCGGTAAATTCTTCATTATATTTCAAGAAAGCTAAAGCGTTGGCTTTGTATGTTTTCACAAATTCAGTTAGTTTGTCAACATCTTTCCTCGAATATTTATCAGCACTATCTTTGACGACTAAGCAATTAATAATCCCATTGTTATTAATAACCTCTTTAAAAATAGAAAACTCAGTATTTTGAAAATAGAAGGTTATATCTTGGATTTTCATATCAAACCTAGTGTCTGGCTTATCGCTACCATAAATATTAATAGCCTCTTCATAAGTCATTCTAGTAAATGGTGTTTTAATATCTAAATCTTTAACTTTTTTAAAGATATTTTTGAGTAATCCTTCAGTTAAAGTCATGACATCATTTTCATTTACAAAACTCATTTCTAAATCAATTTGAGTAAACTCTGGTTGGCGATCGGCTCTTAGATCTTCATCTCTAAAACATCTAGCTATTTGATAATACCTTTCAAAGCCAGAAATCATTAATAGCTGTTTGAATAGTTGTGGTGATTGGGGTAAAGCATAAAAACTACCACGATTTACTCTAGATGGCACTAAATAGTCTCTTGCTCCTTCAGGCGTTGATTTACACAAAATTGGGGTTTCGATTTCTAAAAAATCATTATTATTTAAATATTCTCTCGCACTTTGCATAATTAAATGTTTGGTCATAATATTGTGTTTTAGCTCTTCTCTTCTTAAATCTAAATAGCGATATTTTAATCTAGTATCTTCTAAAGCGGTTACATTATTTAAATCGAAAGGTAGCTCCTGAGAACTATTCAATACTTCTAATGAATCTACATTAACTTCAATTTCACCAGTTTTTAAATGGTTATTAGCTTTTTCTCTTAAAGATATTTTTCCAATCACTTTAATGACACTTTCTAATTTTAAAGCTAAAGCGGTATTATAAGCCCTAGAACTAGGGCTTATAACTAATTGAATGATTCCTGAACGGTCTCTTAAATCGATAAATAATAACCCCCCTAGGTCGCGTTTTTTATTAATCCAGCCATACAAAGTAACAGTTTCTCCGACGTTATTTTTATTAAAATTTGTATTATTTACTTTCACTATTCATCACCTAATTTTTCATCTAAAAATTCTACTATGTTTTCTAATTTTACTTTGAATTCTTCTTTAGTTTCGTTATTTTTAACAGTAATTATTTTATTAGTTACTTCATCATCACCGATAATAATAATAAATTTAGCTTTTAATTTGTCGGCATGTTTAAAGTTATTTTTCATGTTTCTCTCTAAGTAGTCCATATCAACATTAAAGCCATTCATTCTTAGATTATTTACTAAAGATAGCATATAAGATTTAGCATTTGTAGACATACTAAAAGCATAAGCATCTAACTTTTTACCTTCAGTAATATCAATATTTTCGGCTTCTAAAGCAAGTAACAGTCTTTCAATACCAATTGCAAAGCCAACACCTGGAGTACTAGGTCCACCAATGGTTTCGACTAAATTATCGTATCTTCCACCAGCGCCTAAAACGTTTTGACTACCAAAATCTTTAATATCAGCTTCTACCTCAAAGACGGTATGAGTATAATAATCTAAGCCTCTAACTAATTTAGGATTTACAATATATTCAATACCCATGGTTTTTAAATATTCTTTAACTTTGCTAAAGTGGTCTAAGCTGGTTTGATTTAAATAATCTTCCATTTTAGGAGCATTTTCTATTACTTCATTTTTACTATCAACTTTACAATCTAAAATTCTAAGAGGGTTTTTTTCATATCTAGTTTGACAATCACTACATAATTCATTTAGGTGTGGTTTAAAATAGTCTAGTAAAGCTTTTCGATACATTTTTCTTGATTCGCTATCACCTAAAGTATTAATATTAACTTTAATCCCTTTTAGCCCAAGCATTTTAAAGAAGTTAACGACAATACTAATAATTTCGGCATCAAGCATTGGATCATTACTACCAAAGGCTTCAACCCCAAATTGGGTAAATTCTCTATTACGACCAGATTGTGGTCTTTCATATCTAAACATTGAGCCGAAATACCAAGCTTTTAGAGGTTTGGATTCGACATATAATTTATTTTCAATAAAACATCTTACTAAGCCTGCTGTCCCTTCTGGTCTTAAAGTTAAATTACGATTACCACGGTCAGTAAAATCATAAGTTTCTTTGGTAACAATATCCGTTGTCTCCCCAACTCCGCGATGAAATAACTCACTGCTTTCAAATATTGGAGTTTGCACATAATCATAGTTATATTTATCCATTAAAGCTGTTATAAGTTTTCTTAAATATAAAATTTTACCAGAATTAGTTCCAAATATATCATAGGTTCCTTTAGGTTTTTGTATCATTTATATTCCTCCTTATGCCTATTAAAATTATAAGCATCTTTTTGTTAAAAGTCAACAAAAGCCAAGCAATTGCTTGACTTTTAAATCATCTAACTTTATCTCCAGTGTGTAATTGGTCAATGGCTGCTTGTTTGTCAGCT
Organism: uncultured Bacilli bacterium; assembly: GCA_944358495.1. Classification (GTDB taxonomy): domain Bacteria; phylum Bacillota_I; class Bacilli_A; order RF39; family UBA660; genus Coprosoma. Next base: position 15,068 of record CALVRF010000018.1, on the reverse strand, counting down.
TGCATTTGTAAATTATCATAAGCATTTAGGATCGCAATGGCGTTTTGATATTCGTGAGTATCTGGAGCAAATCCCTCAGTAATGCTACGATAATGTTCTACCATATCTGGGGTTAAATTTTGGGCTATTTCTTCAGGACTTGGGACCTTCATATCTAATGGTTCTATGTCTTCTGGCTCAATATTAGCTTCTACACTTACATTCTCCTCTATAGGAGTAACAACATTTGGTTCAAAAACAGGTTCCTGAATAGTAGATTGTTCGTTGTGTAAAGATTGAGCATTTGTGAGGTTTCCAGTCTTTTCTCTATCTTGAGCAATAGTACTTATAGCCGCTTTTTCAGCAATAAAGTCACTATCACTTGGATGGGCTTTTTTATATTCAGATACTAAAAAATTAAATTTACTATATTCTTCACTAGTCATGCCAAAATTAGATAAATAAGTTTCTAAGCTGTTTTCATCTAATTGCTCGATTTTAGTTGCTATAGTTTCTTCATTTTTCATTTCTACCATTGGTTCTACAGGTTGTGGTTCCATGAAACTATAGTCTGGAATGATAGGTTCTGCCGTCATATCTTCTTCTTTAGAAACTTCATCCATTAACCATTTTATTGGTTCTTCAGTTGGCTCATTCATAATATCTTCGATAAAGTTGTCGCCATATTTTTCTTCACCAACTCTTACAAGATTAGTTAAATAATTATCAGTGTATTCGGCTGCCAAATCTGGTTTTAATGAACCGAAGTGTTTTCCACGTGCTTCAAGTTCTAATACCCTTTGATTGATTAAATCAGAATATTTAGATAGAAGTAATTGTTTCTTTTCAGAAAGAGATTTTTGGGATTGATGTTTTTTCATTAACTCTTCTACTTTTTCTGGATTTTCTTGAACATATTTGACAGCCTCATCGTGGCTCATAGCTGGGTGAAGTTCATCTCCAGTTTCTAAATATTTGGCATAAGCTTGCTGACTATCAGTTAAAGCTACTGGTTCTTTATTTTTAGCTATTTCCATAGCCGCAAATCTATCTTTAAATATTTTTTGTAATTCTGGTGATAAATCCGCAAGTCTTTTTGGTTTTATCGTTTCAATAGCCTTCTCAGTGGCTGAACTAGATTTTGAAGATGATGATTTTGTGGCTTCGGCAGTTTGAGAATGCATAGCTTTATTTTCATACATTGGGCGTAGTTTATTTTCAAATAATAATTCCAGGTCTTCAGGTCGTGTAGCTAAATAAACTCCCTCATTATCTTTAAAATCAAAAACAATTTCATCTTTTTTGGCACTATCAATTTGATATTCCTTTAAAGCTTCAGAAATCATTTTTCGATATATAAAAGCTGCATGTTCTAAACAACTCGACATAGTTTGGGCAAGCGCTTTATCACGTTTAGCTGTACGATCACAATATTCTCTTAACAGTTCTTCCGAAACTTTTGAATAGTCAACAAGGCCAGATTCAGTTAGTGGAAGTTTATTTTCTGTCTCTATTAATAATTCAGTTGTTTTTACAAGATTATCATTAATAGCTTGTGAATTTTGATTAAATTTTTCTCTTATTCGTTCGGATTCAGCAATAACTTCATCTAAATTAAAACCGGTGAATTTTCTTTTTAATTTATCAATTCCACTTTTACCAATTCTAGCAGTTCTTCTTCCTACTGCTTTAATTATTTTCCCTGAAAGTCTAGGCAAACCCTTCAATCTAACAACAGCACCTGATTTTAAGCGATAAGATAAATTGTCTTTTTTATCTTTATTGTATCCCTTAACAATAGCTAATGAAACATCACGCCATCTACGCTCTAACATGCGTTTACGTTCTTGAAGTTTAATTATCTCTTCATAATTAGCTTTCGTTTGCATCCAAGAAATAGGATTAGTTTGGTCATAGGTTTTATGCATAGCTTCTTCAACTAATGCATCACGTTCATCAATTATTTCATCAATTTCTTCTTCTATTTCTTTAATTTGTTTTATTAATTCAGGAAATCTTTCATTTTGATTCATACTAACCTTCCTCCAAAAGTGTTTTTACAAATTCATTAACTATCGCCATGTCAGCTTCAGGTACTGTTTCTAATATAATTTCTTCAGCATTTTCAACAATTTTAGAAACTTGCAATTCATCATCATTTAAATGATAAAGCAAATATTCATTGCCATTTTCTAGTTCAAAAGTCCCTACTAATTTGGCGGTTTGTTCTATACCATCTTGAACTATTTTTATTGTTTCTTCGCTAGTCATATATTCGCCCCTTTTCTATACTCGAACAATTTATTTTATCTTCTTTTTGAAAGTTTTCTTCCAGCCATTCCAGCAGTTGCGGCAGCACCAGCAGCTCCTAATCCAAGAGCCCATGCCAAAGTGGCAAAATCATCGCCAGTTTTTGGAATGGCACTTACATACTCAGTCTCTTTATAAGTTGGTTCCGGATCTGGCTCGGGATCTGGATCTGGCTCAGGGTCCGGATCTGGCTCAGGATCTGGATCTGGCTCAGGATCTGGATCTGGCTCGGGTTCTGGATCATCATAACCTGGCTGACCTTTATTAATTTCATCATCCGTTAAATCATCAGGATTAGTTGAATTCGCTTTACTATGGGTAAGGCTTCCAACCATAATAGTTAAATTAGAAGTTTGATCGGTCACAACTGTATAAGTTCCATCTTCGTTCAACACTAAACCAAGTGTCCCTAAACCATATTGTTCTAAGTCGTAATAAAGTGCACCGTCGACACCAACCTCAGTTGGAACAGTTCCTAGTACTTTAATGGCTGTATCTTCAGTAATTTGATAACCAAGCAAGCCAGATTTATTGGCATTGTCAATTACTGTCTGTAACTCATCATAACTAAAAGCATCATTTGACCAAATTGCAGTTGAAGAACCATCACTATTTTGGGCTATCCAAAATGAATTGTTATCTTCTGTTGGTGCTGGCACTATAACTGAATCAGGATTCTCATAGGCTTCACCATTACTAATTTCTAAATATTCTTCCTCTTTGTTATTTTCATTATTATCTATCGTTTCTTGACCATCGGTTAAAGTTTCATCTTTTTCTCCTTCAACTTGATCAGTCTTCAATTCTTCATCAGTAGTTTCTTCAATAACCGGAACTTCATCACTACCAACTTGAATACCATCAACTTCGTGCTGATTATCTTCGGTTACTTGTTCTGAAGTGTTCGCAAGATCTTCTTCAGTTTGTGAATCACCATTAACAATTTGTTCATTTTCATCTAATGTAGGTGGAAGCGGATTTTCGCTAACAACACCATCAGATACTGCAGGTTGCTCGGATGTAATAGTAGGATTTTCTGTAGCAGAAGAGTCTAATTCACTCGTTAAATTCTCGCTTGAAACTGAACCGTTCGTAGCATACTCAGTTGCAAGATCGTTAGCAAAAGTTTGCAAATCAGTATCTGAGGCTGCATTTACAGTTGCTTGCTCTTCAACAGTTGCAGTTTGTTCAATTGGTGTAACGCCTTCATTTACATTTTCAATAGTCCCCTGTGGGTTCTCAGCAGCGTGGGCTTGAGTTGGGTTTAAAGCCACAACAATTCCTAAAGATGCTAATGCAGTTCCAAATACTACTCGAGGATTTCTTGTGACATTTTCAAGGAATCTTCTTAGTTTACTGATTCCTCTAATATTAGCGGTAATTTTCCCTGATTGATATAATCTCCATTTTCTCATATTTCACCTCTCCTTTTTTTGAAAGATTTTTCACGTTTAATTTTGCTTTTAATTTGTGTAATGAAAATTCCTTCTTATAGGCAGTTATCCTATCACAAAACCCTTATTTTGTCAAATTAAACTACCTGTTTTCCTAGTTTCCATATTCTATATATCCATTATAGCAGTTTTTGGAAAAAATAACAAACATTTATGTCATAAAAATGTAAAGAAGAACTATTTTACTAGTTCTTATGTTTTAAATTAGTTTTATTGCCACGATATAAAATAATACCAACGCCAATAATTATTATTAATACACCAATACCTACGGAAGCTAAAACAATATTAGCACTTGTATTAGGTACGTCTACCTCAATCGAAGTGGTATTTGGTGATGCCGTTAAATTCACTGTTTTTTGAACAGGTGATTCATCATTATATAAACCAACTACTCTCTGATAAGCATTATCACTTGGTTTAAAAATTTGGGCTTTTTGAATACTACCGGCAGCTGTCACATTAATAGTTAAGGTGGTTTCAGTTGTTAATTCACTGGCTGGAATTCTAACTTTAAACTGCTCATTAGCATTGAAAGTTGTTTTCGCATTACCATTTTCATCAACGATAGCTGTATTAGCCGTTCCACCACTAAGGCTAATGTTATAGGTATTAGCACCGGACAAACTAACTGAAATTAAAGATGACTCATAATATTGTTCATCACTAGTTAAAGATAGTTCAGTACCAGAAACATTAACCTCTAAACTAGGACTAACTTGATTGTCTTTGGCTTTTTTAGCTTGTTCCACTAACGGTGTGATATAATCAGGAATTAAGCCATAAATATCCGTTGTCGTAGCGTTCCTAAATTCATCAGATAATTGGTTATCACCTTGGTTAGTATCGTCCATATACCACCAAATAGCGGCTTGGGTTATATATTTATCCATTTCATCATTACCAGTAATGCTTTTAGCTGGATAACCGTTTTGCAAAATATATAAAATACCATCATCAGCTTCACCGGTTAAAGTAGCTGATTGACCACTAGTTAATGGTTTTTTTAGGTTATCTAAGCAGTAGAGACTATCACCATCAGTTGTAGTAAAATAAACAAAGCCATATTCGTGATTAGTTACTAAATCTGATAATACTTCAGCTCTTTGAACGTTGATAGAGTTTGGCGTAGCGGCTGAAACTTTACCGAAACAAATAGTAAGAATTAAAATACCAATGACCGCAAATACAGATAATAATTTATTGCTTTTTACTTTTCCCATAATTTCCTCCCTTATCTTATATTTATATTATAACATGATTTGTATAAAATAAAGCAAAAATATGAAAAGTTTACGTAAAAGAGGTGTTATAATTATTACTTATAACTACCTTTAATTTATTTTAAAGCAAAAAGGCCTAATGCTTAATTATTTAAAGCTTTGTTTGCTATCTTACATGAACTACAGTTCCCAATGCTTTGAATATTCTGCCTCTGTTACCCACATAAAAACCTCGTTTCTATATTCCAGAAACGGGGTTCATATCATACTTAACAGCTCTTTCTAGTTCTATAAATAACTAATCCAGCTCCAGCACCTACTAACATAATACCAATAACTATAGCTACAGTAGAAGCGTTAGCACTAGTGCTTGGAACAATTATTTCTTCGCCACATTCTCTATCAAATGTTTCTTTATCAACGATAGTGCCTTCTGGTCCATAATAAGTGTCATCAACAATTTCACAAACATGTTTTTCTTCGGTTGGTGGAGTTACTGGAGTCGCTGACAACTTAACATTATCCGTTACGCTAGTTTCTTCAGTATATAATCCAACAACTCTTTGGTAACTACTATCACTCGTTTGATAAATTTTGGCTCTTTGCATTGATCCGGTTGCACTAAAGTTAACTGTTAAATTTACATTATCAGTAAACTCATCAGCCGGAACGCGAACTTTTACTTTTTCATTCGCATTATAATTATCCTTGGTTTCGCCATTTTCGTTAACAATTGTTGTGCCTTCGGTTCCACCAGTTACACTAGCTTTATAACTAGATGCTCCAGTTAAAGCCACTGACATGAATTCTGATTCATAATATTTTTGATCTTCAGTTAAAGTAAGTTCCCCTCCACCATTAACTTTTATGCTTGGAACAACTTGGTTATCTTTAGCTTGTTTAGCTTTTTCAACCATTGGTTTGATATAGTCAGGGATTAAACCATAAATATCTGTTGTTGTAGCATTTCTAAATTCATCAGATAATTGGTTATCACCTTGGTTAGTATCATCCATATACCACCAAATAGCGGCTTGGGTTATATATTTATCCATTTCATCATTACCAGTAATGCTTTTAGCTGGATAACCATTTTGTAATAAGTATAAAATTCCGGCATCGGCATTACCACTAACATTGGCCACTTGGCCACTAGTTAATGGTTTCTTTAAATTATCTAAGCAATAAAGAATTTTACCATCAGAAGTTGTAAAAATAACAAAGCCATATTCATGATTAGTTATTAAATCAGATAACACTTCTGCCCTTTTAACAGTAATAGTATTGGGTGTAGCGGCTGATACAGTACTAAAACTAAATACACCAACTGTTAAAATTGCTAACACAGTTAATAAGATTTTTTTACCAAACTTTTTCATATAAATTCCCCCTTCATAGGATTTCTCCTGTTTACAAGTGTGTATCCTATCACAAAACCCTTATCTTGTCAAGTTTTACGGAATAAATATAAAATCTTCGATTTCATTAAATTCTTTTTTTAAAATGTCCATATAAACAGTGTCGTAGACTAGCCCATCGCGATAGCGACATTCTCTTCTGACTCCAAAAGTTTTAAAGCCAACCTTTTTATATGTTTTAATAGCTTTTTCATTGAACGAATAAACTTTAAGCATAATGTTATTTAAGTTTAAAGTATTAAAACCATAATCCAAAATTAATTTAATGGCTTCTTTGCCATAACCTTTATTACGGTCATCTTGTTCACCAATGAAAATACCTAATTCAGCGGTTTGGTTGATTAAATCAACGTCCATCAAAGATATATTTCCAATTAGACGGTCTTTATCATTTAGAACAATGGCAAAATTATAATCATTACTGTTTTTAATGAGCCATTCTTTTTCTTCTTGGACGGTTAAAACTTTAGCATGGCCACCGATATTTTCGACAACGTGTTTATCATTGAGCCATCTAGTATAAGTTTCAGCATCGTTAACATTCATTGGTGACAAATACAATCTATCACCTTTTATCTTCGGAAAATACTTCATAATTACCTCCTAAATATAGCAAAAATAACGATTTTAACCGTTATTCTCCCTTGGTAGCTTTTTTAGGCTTAGAATCCTTTTTGGTTTCACTTTCTAATTTTGCTTTACGATTTTTAAGTTTTTTATAAATAAATGGAGCACAAACAGCAATGGTTCCAAGTGTAGCACCTGCACCAATTAATACTTTCTTTTTCTTTTCCATAGCTCTAACCTCTTTTCTATTTATTAGAATTATAACACTAAACTAATGTTTAAGCAATATTACCGATAAAGTTTTATTTTTAATTTACGTTTACTAAATTTGTTGATATCTTCTCTAAAAAACTTTAAAGTTGCTAAAATAATTATAGCAATTGGTAAAGCTAAAACAATGCCCATAATACCGCCTAATATTCCGCCGGCAAACACGGAAATAATGACAACTAAAGGATGAACTTTATTAGTTTTCCCATAAACCCAAGGATTAATGACATAGCCATCAATAGCAGAGAAAATAATGAAAACAATTAAAGTTTTAACAAATAAGTCAGGACTAATAACAAAGGCGGTTATGGCGGCAATTATATTAGTTAAAATTCCGCCAAAGTAAGGAATTAAATTGCCAAATGAAGCTAAAGTACCAAGCATTAAAGCATTGGGATGACCAATAATGGAATACAAAAGAGTGTATTCAAAAAAGGAAATAATAACTATCTTTAAAAAGCCAGATAAATAATGATTTAATTCTCTATCTATTACCGACAGGTAAAAATAGGCCTTTTTGCTTTTTTTGATGACAAAATTACGAACACCATTTCTAATTTTATCCATATCAGCTAAAAAATAAATCATCGCAGCAAAAATAATAAAAAGCTTGGATATCAAATTAATGCTCATCCCGATAAAGTTAATAGCACCACTTGATACATAAGTTCCTAATTTTTCTAATGTTGTTTTAAACGTGCTGGAAAGCTCATCTTGGATCATGCTGAGGTCAGCATCATATTTAATGGCTATTTCTTTGATAAAAGAAATAATTCCATTAAAAACACTGATAACTTGTTCGGCAAAGACTGGAGCAATCAAATAAATTAAAAAGCCGAAAATAAAGAAAAAGGTCCCGATGACTATAAACATGGCCAAGGCTTTAGGGATTTTTTTATCAACTAGTTTCTCTAGAATGGGATTTAAAGCATAAGCAATAATAAAAGCGATGAAAAAAGGTAGCAAGATTTCTTTTAAAACACTTACTACCCCAAGCCAAAAGCTTCTAGTCTGATAAACTAAATAAATAAGTAAAAGACCTAATACCAAATTAACTAATTTATAATCCAAGTGATTTTTAGTCATTATATCTATGCTCCTTCATTAAATAGTTTTGGTAATTTACCTATTTATATACTATTTAATGTTTGAAACTCAAAAATAATTACTAAAAAATATGTCAATTATTGTTTGACTTTGCTTTCTAGTAAAATAGTGACTGGTCCATCATTTTGAATATCAACTGTCATTTCAGCCCCAAAAACACCGGTTTCAACCCTAATATGTTTAGATAGTTCTTCATTAAACAAATTATATAATTTTATGGCTTTGTCACCACTTAATGCCTGAATGTAACTGGGCCTATTACCTTTTTTGGTATCAGCATATAAAGTAAATTGAGAAATGCTAAGAATTTGACCACCAGTTTCTAGAACTGATTTATTCATAATGCCTTTTTCGTCATCAAAGATACGTAAATTTAAAACTTTATTAACTAAGTAGTCGATATCTTTTTTGCTATCACCTTCAGTAAACCCTACTAATAAAACTAAGCCTTTTTCAATTTTACCGGTAATTTGATTATTCACAGTTACTTTAGAATTTAAACTACGTTGAACTAATACTCTCATTTGATTAACCTTTCAACTTCTTTGACTCCAGTAATATTTTTTATATTATTTATAAATTTAAAAAGTTCTTCTTTATTTTTAACAATGACACCAAGTTCGACCGCTTGGCCATCGGCATTTTTATTATTAACGACATTACGAATACCAATATCATTGCTGGCAGCTTTAGAAATAATTGGCACTAACACATCATTACCGACACTAGCGTAAACAACTATCGTAGTTAAGAATTTTTCTTTATTTTCATTCCAAGTAACATCGATTAAACGTTCATTTAACTTAGCGACATTTGGACAGATCATACGATGAACGCTGATTCCACTGCCTTTAGTAATATAGCCAATGATTCTATCGCCAGGAATGGGGTTACAACAAGATGCTAAATTAACTTTGATATCATCAAAACCGGCAACCGAAATAATGTGATCTTTGTCTGCTTCTTTTGTTCCTAGTTTTTGAACCTTTTCCATCATTTTTTCTTCTTTATCCTTTTCAGGTTTGAAAGCCGCATCAATAACATTTTCCAGGTTAATTTTTCCACTGCCTAGGTTAGAATAAATTTCATTTAAAGACCCTAGTTTTAAGTTGGTTAAGGTTTTGTCTAAATTTTCTTCAAATTCGTTAAAAGTGATTTTTTGACGTTTTAATTCTTTAGTTAATAGTTCTTCACCTTTTTTAATATTTTCATCTAATGAAGCTTTGCTAAAGAAATTTTTGATTTTAGTTTTAGCTTGATTAGTTTTAACGAATTTTAACCACTCTCTTTTAGGACCAGTTGAGCTTGAACTAGTAATAATTTTTACAACATCATTATCTTTCAGTTCATGGTCTAACGGTACCATTGCAGAATTGACTAAAGCGCCAGTTGTTTGGTCACCAACTTTAGTATGGACTTTATAGGCAAAATCGATAGGTGTAGCACCATTTGGAAGTTCGATAACGTCACCTTTAGGGGTAAAGACGTAAATAGTGTTTTTGAGTAATTCTTCTTTAACAGATTTTACAAATTCTTCGGGATTATCTTCATTTTGTTTTAATTCCATAATCGATTTAAAGAATTGTAATTTTTGTTCCATATCTGATTGAATAGCAGCTTTATTACTACCGTGTTCTTTATAAGACCAATGAGAAGCGATACCATTTTCAGCTACTTTATCCATTTCGTAGGTTCTAATTTGAATTTCGTAAAGCTGACCGTCAACCCCAAAAACAGTGGTATGTAAAGATTGATACATATTAGTTTTCGGCATTGCTATATAATCTTTAAAACGATTAGGTTTTGGTTTAAATTTTGAATGGATAATACCTAACGCTTGGTAACACTCAGGTTCAGTGTTGACAAAGACTCTTAAAGCTAACAAATCATAAATATCACTAAAGCGTTTTCCTTTATCTAGCTTTTTATAAATACTATAAATACTTTTCGAGCGGCCTTTTATTTCATGTTTAATGTCGTGTTTATTTAAAAGATCAGAAACGCTTTCAATCATTTTTGCGACGCTAGCGTCCCTTTCAGCTTTAGTGGCATTTAATCTTTCGACAATGTCATAGTATTCATCAGGCTTTAAATAACGTAAAGACAATTCTTCTAATTCTGTTTTAATACTATTCATTCCGAGTCTATGCGCAATTGGGGTTAAAATATCTAAGGTTTCCTTGGCTGTTTCTTTTTGCTTTTTTTCATTTAAAACAAATAAGGTTTTCATATTATGTAGTCTATCAGCTAGTTTAATGATAATTACCCTAACATCTTCGGACAAGCCAACTAGAATTTTTCTTTGGTTATTGATGACTGATTCACTATCACCGGAAAAGTTTAAACGGTTAATTTTAGTGATACCTAAAACTAATGATAAAATGTCTTCACCGAAAATTTTCTTTATTTCCTCAGGATCAGCATTGCCATATTCAATAGTGTCATGAAGTAAGGCTCCGACCAAAGTTGAAGCATCAGCATTAATGCCAGTTAATATATAAGCGACAGAAAGCGGATGAGTTATATAATCCTCACCCGTTAATCTTTTACTGCCAAAATGCTTATCATAAGCATACTTATAAGACGTTTCAATCAGTTTTAAATCTTCGAAATCTGAAATGTAAGTTTTGACCTTTTCTTCTAGTTTTTCAAACGACTCACAAGAATATTTGCTCATAATATCACCTCTCTTAAGAGTTTATGCCTTTGATTTGTAATTCATCCACTTCTTCTTCGTAAATTTCTTTTTTCTTCTTTTTCTTTGGTTTATGTTTTTTAATATTTCTTTTTTCTATTTCAAGCCATAACTGACTGGCTACGAAAAGTGAAGCGAGGGTACCAATGACTAGACCAAATAGTAAGGCTACATTAAATTCAAAGATATCGCTAGCGCCTAAGAATATTAGTGCGACGACTGGAATTAAAGTAGTAACTCCTGTAACAATACTACGATTTAAAATTTCTCGTAAACTTTCATTGGCGATATTTTCTAAATCTTCAGTACTGTTAACTTTTTTAGCTTTGTTCATATTTTCTCTAATCCTATCAAAGGTAATAATAATATCATTAACCGCATACCCGATTATCGATAGGATAGCAGCGATAAAGATACTAGAAACTTCTAGTCTAAAAATACTAAATAATGATACGGTAACTAAGACATTTAACAATAATGCTGCAACCGCACTAACACCATAACTAAATTTGAAACGTAAAGAAATATAAGCTACTATAGCAATTGAAGCAATTATTAAAGATAAAATGGCATTTTTGATAAGTTCTTCTTTAACGACGTTAGAAATGGTATCAATATCAACACTTGCATCGTACTTATCCGTAAAGTATTCTTCGGTGCTTAATGATTTATTTTTTGATAAAGAATCAGAAATTTTAATAGCATAAGTGCCGTCTGATTGCTTTTCAAAATCATACATATCATAACCTAAATGATCAATATCACGTTCAGCTTTCGTTTCGGTTAAGGCTTCATTGGTATTTAAAGTAATAACAGTACCGCCTTTAAAGTCAACACCTAAATTAAGACCAAATTTGATTAAAGAGGCAATTCCTAAAACACTAATAATTACAGCAATTATTAAGAACACTTTTCTTTTCTTAACAAAGTCAAATTTTTGATAGAAATATTTGGTTCTTTTTTCTTTATGAGCTACATCAGGAATGTCTTTGGCCTTAACACCGATAAATAGTCCCGGTTTCCCGTCGAATATTCCAGTTTCGGTAAACCATTTCATTAACCATCTAGTGAAGAAGACCATAATAGCCATAGTAACAAAGATACTGATGATTAAGACAGTGGCGAACCCTTTAACACTGCTTTGTCCAAAGATAAACAAGATAATCGCAGTGATTAAAGTGGTGATGTTGGCGTCTAAAATAGTACCTAACGAGTTTTTATTACCATTTTTAAGGGCATTTCTGACACTTCTTCCTTCGTATAATTCGTCTTTAATTCGCGAGAAATTAATAACGTTAGAATCGACAGCCATACCAATACCGATAATAACTGCGGCGATGCCTGGTAAAGTCAGTGTGCCTCCGATAAGCCAGAATATAAACATGGTAACGGCGGTATAAATAATAATACCAACACTAGCAAATACTCCAGACATGCGATAAAGGGCAATTAGGAATACACAGATTAAAATAATTCCAACTACACCAGCAGTAGCTGTTTTTTCTAGTGAGTCATCACCAAACGAAGCTCCAACGCTTTTAGAAGAAACTTCAACTAATTTAGTTGGCATACTACCTGAGTTAATTAAATCAACTAAATTATCAACTTCTTCTTGTTCAAAGTTTCCTTGGATGATAACGTCACTACTAAATCCTTGAGAAACAGAAGCTACGGAAAGACATTTAGAATTATTTAGCGAACCACACTGTGCGCCTTCTTCTTCAAATGAGTCTTCATTGGCATCGTAATCTAACCAAATAACAATACGGTTATCTTCCATTTCACTAACGCGTTTAGTAACGTCGTAAAATTCATCTTTATCAGCTACGCTTAGAGAAACAACTGGATTACCTCTTTCGTCAGTAGCGGCTCTAGCTCCCCCACTTCTTAGTACATCGCTAGTCATTAGTAAATTATCGTTAGTATCTCTAAAGGTTAAACTGGCGGTTTGGCTAAGAACATTTCGTGCTTCTTCAGCATTATCCACCCCAGCTAACTGAACTCTTATTTTATCCCCCTCAATTTCGATGGTTGGTTCTAAAACTCCTAAAACATCAATTCTTTTAACGAGTGTTCGATAAGTAGCATCAACCATATCACTGGTAACTTTTTCTTTACCATCTAGACTTTCTACTTGATATAAAACTTCAAATCCACCTTGCAAATCTAATCCTAATTTTACATTTTGTAAAACAGGAAAAAGCAAAGCAAACGAAGCGGCAACTATGGCTACTACAAACAATATGCGTCCAAATAATTTTTTCTTCATGTTATCTACTCCTCTAGTCTTCAAAATAAACTTTTCTCTTTTTTTCTTTTAATTTATCTTTAAAATAATCATCGATTAGTGCATTATCACAACTAAAAATATCACTAACCATTTCATGTAAAGCTAAGTTATTGCTTTTTTTCCATTTTGTTTCTTTTAAATAGTTCCATACATCGTCAGTTGTTAAGTAACCATAACCATCTCTAGCTAGTTCAGCTACTTTGGATTTAAGAGCGGGTTTTAAGCGTTCATATAGTTCTGTTACACTTCCAAATTCTATATCCATAATTTACCTCCACTTAAGCGTACATATTCATTATAACCTACTTTTGTTTATTTTTAAAGATATAATCTAAAATTTCTACATTAAATTGGGCAAGCTCTCATATAATCTAATATGATAAAAATAAAAGGAAATCTCTTTATAAAAGGCACAATTATTTTGATTATTGGCGGATTAATCACTAAAGTCGTCAGCATGTTTATTAAGATTGTCTTGGCAAGATTAATCGGCACCGAGGGTATGGGACTTTATATGCTGATATCTCCAACTTTTATGCTACTAATGGCGGTGGCCCAATTAGGATTTCCGGTAGCGATAAGTAAATTAGTAGCCGAAGAAAGCAAGAATAATAAAAATTTGGTTTTTTCGATTATTCCTATTTCTTTAGTTATTAATTTAACTATCATGGTTTTACTTTTAATATTTGGTCATTATATCAGCAATAATTTATTAAATGAGCCTAGAAGTTACTATGCTTTAATTTGTATTGGTTTTGTTCTTCCTTTTATTAGTATTTCTAGTATTTTAAGAGGTTATTTTTTTGGTAAACAAAATATGTTCCCACATGTAGTTTCTAATGTGACGGAAGATGTAGTTAGATTGATTGCGTTAATTGTAGGCATTCCAATCTTTTTAAAATTTGGTTTAGAATATGCAGTGGCTTTTGTCGTTTTAACTAATGTTATTAGTGAGCTTACTTCAATTTTTGTTTTATTTTTCTTTATTCCAAAAAACTTTAAATTAACTAAAAAAGATTTAAAGCCGGATAAAAGTAATATTAAAGAGGTCTTTGGTATTGGCATTCCGACAACAATGAGCCGAATTATCGGATCAATTGGTTATTTTCTAGAACCAATAATTTTAACTTATACTTTGATAAAATGTGGTTACAGCAATAACTATATTGTCAATGAATATGGAGTTATTAATGGCTTTATTATGCCTTTAATATTATTACCATCATTTTTTACCATGGCAATTAGCCAAGCTTTAATTCCGAATATTAGTAAAAGTTATAGTCATGGGCATTATAAATATACGGGTAATAAAATTAGATTAGCTATTGTTTTATCTTTATTAATTGGCATTCCAGCAACAATCATTTTTGAAACGGTTCCGGAAATTCCAATGGGATTAATATATAATACTACTGAAGGTATTGAATACATTAAGATTTTAGCACCTATTTGTTTATTTCATTATATTCAGGCGCCTTTAACAGCTAGTTTGCAAGCCATGGGTAAAGCTAAGGAAGCGATGAATGGGACTTTAATTGGAACCGTTATTAGAGTCATTTCTTTATATGTCTTTTGTAACATGCATATTGGTCTTTGGGGCTTAGTTTGGAGCAGTGCGATTAATATGGTAGTAGTTACTATTCATCAATATTTACATGTTAAAAAAGCTTTGAAAAATTAGTTAAAAATAAAACTAACAAGAACATTTTACCGGTGTACATTTGAGAGAGAAAAGTAAAATGTCTGTTAGTTTTT
>CALVRF010000017.1 GCA_944358495.1 uncultured Bacilli bacterium | reverse complement strand
TTACTGATTGTTGACTTATTTCGATTGTTGCAGAAGGTGGCATCTTTAGATATTTTATCATCAACATCACTTAAATTATTCTGATACCAATTATCTAAATAGTTTTTTATATCACTGTTATTTACATTCTCTACTGAATTTTCTAATGATGTTGTACCATATTCACGCGCGCTAACTGTCATCGATGTGCTACTATTATATCTTGTGGTGTAATATAATCTTTGACAGCTTGCAGCACTTGAGGTACTAAAGCATGTATAGTACCCTACCTCATCACTACTTAATGTTCCACTATGTAAATCTCCAGACAAAGTATAACTTCTCGAGCTTGGATTAAACGTATAACTTGTTCCAAAATAATATCTTGCAGTATTTGACAATCCTGTATAATTAAAGGTCGTTGAACCACTATCAGTTTGTTCAAACTTACTTGTATCGCCATACATATATCCAACATATGTATTATCGTTTATATATGAATTAAAAGGGCTGGTTCCTACTTGTCTATTACTTGTGGCTTCCCCATTCGCATGAGCTGAAGTTCCATCATATATTAATCTGACTGTTCCATCACCATTGACTCTGATTATTCTCCAATATTTATCATCAAACTTAACATAGTTACCACCAACTGAGCCACGGTAATAATAAGTAGTTCCATCATCATCAGTTCCAGCATATAATCCGATTTCACTTGTATCATAATTGGCCGGAGATTGTGTGTAATTATATTTGGTAAGTGTATATGTTACTGTACCCGTACTATTATCAGTAGAAGTGGTCACTCCAGTTATTTGATACATTAGTGCAGTTGTAGTATCCCATGTTGCAATATTCGTATAATAAACCTGCCCACTACTAAAATCTAAGGTTGATGGATCTGTTGTTTTTCCATTTGTTATACTATACATTCCTGTTGTTTCATTAAAAGTATAACCAGTCCCGACATATAAATCTGCTAAATTAGTATCATATGTTGATGTGGCACTCGAAATCCTTTCTTCATAATTAATACTTGGACTAGTTATATTAAAATTGGGTGTACCTTTTGCTTCTATTTCTTGTTTGGCTGTTTCGATATCATTTTCATTTCCTGCCTCGGTAGCTATTACACAATCTCCCAAATCGTCAATATCATTATGTCCACAGAAGGCAGCGTGTTTTATCGTTGTACTTCCGGCTTTAGTTATTGATATATTACCAGCAGCATCTTTTACATATACAACAATTAAATACTCAGCCTCTGGTAAATCGGTAAATGTATAATTTGGATTTTGACTCTCTACATAGCTATTTCCATTATCTTTACTATAATAGTAGGTATAAGGTCCACTTCCTTTATCACTAGCTTCTACTTCCACTAACAATGTATCATCATCAGGCGTTAAAGTTAAATTATCAACTACTGGTTCTATTCCGTCGACTAAATATCCTTGTGAACATTCCGTATGTTCATTTCCGGCTTCATCAGTAGCTTTAACACATAATTTCTGCTCTAAACTATTTTCTTCAAAAATATAATCAAAGCTTCCATTATTTAATGTTGCTGTTTGACTTGGCTCACAAGTTTCTTCTGAAGTTACACAATATAGCACATCAGTTATAGTTCCATTATCTCTTACACTTGTATTTAAGGTAACTCCATTATTCCAACCATTCTCACCTTCAATGATATCTTTCTCAGTAATAGCTAAGTTTGGATTAGTTTCATCAGTTGTTTTCGTTGAAGCTGATGAAAATACAACATTACCTTCACTATCCTCAGCTTTTACATAAACTGTATAATCTTTATAAATATCTAAATTAGTTAAAGTATAAACGTTACTATCACTTTCATACCATGAATTATTATCTATTGAATAATAATATTTTATGGCATTTGAAGCATTAACTGTTACTTTTATCCTTTGTTCTTCTGGCTCTAAACTTATACTATTTATAGCTAACTCTCCTGATGTATCAGTATCTGCTGTACTAAAGTTAGTATCATTACCCTCTTGTAAGTAATTAAGTCCCATAGTTAGATTAAAACTTGTTTGTTCCGGCATACTGGTTACATCTTCATTAAACTTAAAGGTGACATAAAAGGTTTTATCTTCATCAACATTTAATGGACTTCCCGATTCTATTCCCTCCACAGTATAGTTTATAATATCCGTTCCATTCATATTTATTTTTATTGAATCCAATACCGCATTTAATGTTCCCTCATTAGATACTGTTACGGCATATTTAATACTATCCCCAGGCGCATTTAAATTAAAGTTAAAATTCGCACTCAAATTATCAAATGTTTTAGAGACTTCTTCAGCTCCATCAGTTTTTTCTTCTAAGGCGATATTACTAATAATTATTTTCCAATTACTAGTTATAGCTCCAGTTCCTTTAATATCTAAGGCACTATTAAAAGCCGCATAACTTACGGCCATTATCATTACTATTCCTATAAGTCCAATTATTATTATATTTTTATTTTTCATTATACTCACCTTATTTTTATTATATCATTTTTATGCATTTTGCGACAATGTATTTTGTTTATTTTTAAACTGCTTTTAGTATTAACTATTTATACATTTTTATTCTTTAATGGCATATCATCTATTTTCTCATTTATTATAACATCACTTTTTTTTCTTTCCACGCTTTGAGTACTAGTGATACTCAAAGAAGTAAAATGCCTTTTTAGAGTTGATAAACTAAGGGGCGAGGTGTAAGTTAATGAAAATAAAAGCCAATAATTATAAAGCAGGAGAAATAATAAAAATAATTAGAGAATGGACTGAAATGTCGCAAACTGAGTTTGCTAAATCAATCAAACGTAGTCGCGACAGTATTAACAATATTGAAAATGGACGTAACCGGATTTTTTTAGATACCTTATTAGAAATAGCTAAAATCCATAACATCACAATAACTATAGAAAAAAACATTAGAAAAAAGTAACTAATGTTTTTTAATGATATTTTCCAAATAAGCTTTTCTTTTTAACCTTATGCTTTAATTCCTTCTTTTGGCTTTTAACCAGTTCACTTTGTAAATCTAATTCCATATTTTCTATTTGTCTAAGCAATTCTTGAAACTCATCAGTATCAGCCTCGTCACCATAATTTTTATAAAGTGAGATTTTTAGATTGTACAAATTATCTAAATTATCCATTAATGCCTCTTTAGTTTTAATTAAAATACGTTTTTTACTAAAAAGTGTTAGAAAAGATAAATGTTTATATGGTTTAACAATCCCCTTCAATTTTTTATTAATACTATTAAGATTATTGTGTAATTTTATCTGACTAAATAATTTTTTAATACTACGCTTTCGAAAAAGAAGAAGTGGTAAAGTAGGATCTGTTTTTTTCAATAAATGATTAATATCTTTTAAAGAAATATCGCTAGAAAACATTTTTTCGTTATTAGCAATATCATCATCTATCATTTTTGATGCCATCAAAGTTTCTTTTAAAGGAATAACTGGCTTAATCGGTAAATTTATCTTATTATCAGAATAAACTGTTTTTAACGATTCTGAGTATTTCAACGGTAAAGGTGATGACATAACCGACCCTTTAACACTTTTACTTTTAGAGAAATATGGTTTAACTTCTTGTCTCGGCAATGGCTTAGTTATTTTTGCTTTAGATGGTACTACTGCCAAAGGAACCATAAGTGGTGTCAAAATAGGAGTAATTGATAAATAGTTTTCTAACGTTTCCGGTTGCTCTTCGATAATTGGTTCCCCTTCTAACAAATCAATTTTAGGCTTTTTTGTGGCAGCTAGAGATAAAGAAGTCCTTTTATCAGATGGATCTTCCAAAATGTTTGACGCCGCCTTTTCATCCTTGATCTTAGTTGCAAATTTTTGTTTAAGTAACACCTCTTCGCTAATCTCTTGATTCGCTGGCTTTTTATAATCTGTTGTTATATTTTCTAAGTTGTCTAGTTCTTCTCTTTGTTCAATTCTTTTGTCAATTAAAATTAATTCTTCTTCTATCTTTTTATGAATTTTTTCATTTAGGGATATTTTAGGAAGCAGTTTTTGAAATTTTAACAATTCATCTTTATATTCTTCTAATCTATCATCTTTAACTTCATCAATTTTTTGAAATTTAAAATGATACAAATTAAAAGCCGCACGCTCTCCATCATCATCCCCATCAACACTATTTTCCAATAAAAAATCCTTCTTAAAATCTTTTACATCTTGTTCTACTTTAGATTTATTTGATAAATAAATACCCAAAAAACTAAAAATAACTAAAAAAGCGTTGCGCATTATTCTAAAAAGCTTATTTACCATTTTCAAGCGCTCCTTTACGTCGATGGTATTATAACATATTTATCTAAAAAATCAAAAAACAGTGTCTTTAAACACTATTCATATTTGGACTTTAAATCTTCATCAATTAACCTTAAATTATAACTGATAAAATCATTGCTTTCTAGAAGATCATGATACTCCTCAACAAAATAAGGAACCCCCTTAAACTTATCAAGCACCTCATTTGGTAGCCCAACAAACACTTCATCATTTAATACAACTTCTATTTCATTGCCTTTCCATTTAAGTTTAGGATAATTAGGATTATCCTTGTTTTCTTCACGAATATCTTCTAAACAATTTTCAAACGTTTTAGCTTTAATTCCCATCTTGTATTTTCCTTTCTAAAGTAAAATAAAGAAAAAGCATAATTTTTATGCTTTACTATCTTTATTAAGATCTAAAATTTCTGCAGCATCATCAGAACTATCAGTAAATAAATTTTGAGACGATGGTGCCACACTATCAGACAAAGGTTGATTCGCTACCGTTTTTGGTTGACTAACAGGCCCCATTTGTGGTTCAGCTGGATTAATATTTAAGGTTGACTCATCGGAATTAACTCCTGAGGCTGGCGTAATCGGACCGCTAGTTTTTTGTGCTGTAGCCGCCATATTAATAGCACCTTTATTTAATTGTCCTGATGTTACTGGTGCCACAGTTTTCACGCCTTTATTTTTACTATTTTTACGTTTAAGCAATAACAGAACTACCATCACAATAACAACTATAACAATAATTCCAAGTACAATATAAAGCCATAAATTATTATTAAAAGCGAACTCGAATTCTACACTTTGTGAACCAGTACCAGTTAAATCCCAAGTCAATGTTTTACCATCATCTGATACACTAGTAGCATTATGACTAACTGGTTTGCTTGGTAAAGTAACTACAAACTCACTGATAATTCCTGAACTATAAAACGTTGTATACTCTTGTGTTTGCTCCGGTGCAGCCAAAATCAAATTAGCTTTATAGTTATCACCATTTTTCGCAAACATCACCGCATTACCAACGGTTTCATAATCCGCTAAATCAAAATTAGGATTTTCTCCAGTGACATCATCAATATCGGCAATATTCTTAGTAGCTCGAATACCTTTAAATCCATCTTTATCATATCTTTCAATATTGTACCCAACATCCTCTAATTGGCTACTATCACTCATTACACTATCAATAAAAGCCCATCTTTCTTCATCAGTATACTCCCTAGTAGCTGATGAATTTTGTTCACCAGTATCCGTCGTATTAGATGAAGATAACATCGAATCAATTAGTTCGTCATCAAAAGCTACGATAACACTAAAGTCCATAGATTTGTCATTTTTAATTTCCATTTCATAATTCGTTTGCATAGTACAACCACTTATAAATAAAGTAGCCACTAATAAAATCAACACTTTTTTTAACAAGTTCATTCTACCCCTACCTTCTATTCATAATCCTACTATACCATAGGATGAAATCAAATTCAAGATTTTATTCAAGTAAAATTTAAAATTTAAATAGAAATGTGTAGCTAAAGTAAATAAAATTTGTCATTAGCTTACCACAAAGTAAGCTTTTTCTACTTCACCGAAACCTAAGGCTCCTCCATAGCCAATATCGGATAGCTACTACCCCACTTACATTTAAATTTCTTTCATGAATGCTATAACATATTGGGCATTCCCACTTCCTTATACTTAAATCTTTAACCTTTCTATTTTGATAATTACAATCACTACATTTTTGACTACTTAATATCTATCTGAATTAACTTTTTATTATGCCAAGTAGTTTTAACATCTAAATTCTTAGTAACAATTATGTCATTTTCTTTTATTAGTTATATCATGTATTAAATGTTTTCGCATATCTCTTATTTCCCGAACTATATATATAAAATATAAAGCATCTTTCATATCACAAAAATTTCAAATTATCTTTTTGATGATTTTTCTATGACCTATGGTATAATAACTATGTAATAGCAAGATAAGGATGTGGACTTATGAATCAGGATAAAATCGGTCAATTTATAAAAACTTTAAGAAAAAAAAATAATTTGACACAAGCAGTATTTGGTGAAAAATACGGAGTTACATATCAAGCAGTATCGAAATGGGAAAATGGCAAAAATATTCCCGATGTCGCTTTATTAAAACAAATGAGCCAAGATTTTAATGTTAATATCGAAGATATCTTGGAAGGTAAAAGTAGCAAAAAAAGGAAAAATAAAATAGTCATAGTTTTACTTATAATTGTTTTATTAATTTTTATAACATTTATATTTTGGTTATTTGTTCATGATGATGATTTTGAATTTAAAACATTAAGTGCTTCTTGCGATCATTTTACTATTTCTGGTAGTATGGCTTATAATACTAATAAATCATCTATTTATATTTCTAATATTAATTACTGCGGTGGTGATGATGATACAGTTTACGAAAATATTGAATGCTCTTTATATGAAAATAATAATGATACCATTACCAAAATAAGTTCTTGTGATAATGCTGATAAACAAAACATAAATTTGGAAGATTTTTTACAAAGTGTACAGTTTAATATTAATAATTATGCGGGCAGTGGCAAATATAATTCTGATGATAGTTTATACTTAGAAATTGAAGCCGAAGATAAAGAAGGAAAAGTAACATCTTATAAAGTGCCATTATCTTTAGATGATAATTCAACTTCTAGTTGAGAAGATTCAACTTATAATTTATTGTTTCTTTTTTTATAAATGGTAAAATGGATATGTGGAGGTTAGATTTATGAAAAAGAAAATAATTATTTTTAGTATTTTGTTTTTAGTTATTGCCTTGATTGTTTTGTATTTTGTTTTAAATAACATATCCACTAACAATAAGGCAGTGAGTGTGACAGAAAATTTAACTAGTCAGCAAGCAAAGTTAGAAAAAGATTTTACATCTTCGGGTTATACTATTGATGATCCTAATATCATTGTTAATCCTTATGATATTTCACCACTTACGGCTTTAGTAATTTTTGAAACTGAAGATGCAGTAGCGCCAACCGTAACCATTCAAGGGAAAGATGAATTATCAACTTTTACGCATACTTTTGAGAAAGCAAAAACTCATTATTTACCAATTTATGGATTATATGCGGGTGAAGAAAACAAAGTTACTATTAGTTATGGTGATACCGAAAAAACTATAACGATTGAAACCGAAGCATTACCAGATGATTTCATCTTACCTGAAAGTGTAACTGCCGAGAAAGATAAATTAACGAATGATTTATATTTCTTTACTCCATCTAGTAATGGATATACTTGTGCGTATGATGTCAATGGCGACGTTAGATGGTACTTAACTATCAATGCCATTTGGGAAATTAATCGCCTAGAAAATGGCCATTTAATGGTTAGTACTGAAAGATTAGTAAATTCTCCTTATTATATGACCGGTTTATATGAAATGGATTTACTTGGAAAAATTTACAACGAATATAGTTTAGAAGGTGGCTATCACCATGATTACTTTGAAATGGAAAATGGTAATTTATTAGTAGCTAGTGATGACTTCAATAGCGAAGATGGAACAGTTGAAGACTATGTTGTAGAAATTGATCGAGAAACCGGCGATATAGTAAAAACTTTTGATCTTAAAAATATTTTAAATATGGAAGATGGTAAAAGTGAAAACTGGATTGCCTATGACTGGTTCCACAATAACTCTGTTTGGTATGATAAAGATACTAACTCTATTACTTTATCAGGACGACATCAAGATGCCGTTATTAATATCGATTATGATTCTGGTGAGTTAAACTGGATTATTGGTGATCCAACTAATTGGAGCGAAGAATATCAAAAATACTTTTTTACTCCAGTTGGTGATGATTTTGAATGGCAATGGTCACAACACGCCGCAATGATTACTCCAGAAGGATATGTCTTTATCTTTGATAATGGTAATAACAAATCTAAAAATGAAGATGAATATGTTAGTGCTGAAAACAGTTATTCAAGAGGTGTTATGTATAAAATCGATACCGATAAAATGACGATTGAACAAGTTTGGGAATACGGCAAAGAGCGTGGTAGCGAATTTTATTCACCTTATATTTCTGATGTCGATTATTTAGATAGCGATCATTATATTGTACATTCTGGCGGAATTGTCTATGTTGATGGTAAAAATTCTAATCAACCAGCTGGTATTAGTGGTGCGGATAAATTAGTATCTGATACCGTGGAACTATTAAATGATGAAGTTGTTTTTGAAATCACCCTACCAACCAATAATTACCGTGTAGAAAAAATGAGCTTATATAACGATGATGAAAGTTTTAAATTAGGTGAAGCTAAACGTCTAGGTAGTTTAGGAAAAACAAAAATAGATAGTTCAAAAATAGGATTTATTGTTAGTTCCAATAAAATTGATGATAACTATAAATCTCACGATATAAAAATAAATAAAGAAATCGATAGATTAGTCATTCAAGGCACTTTCAAAAGAGGCAGTGATGTCAACGTTATTTTATATCAGAATATGTATTCTAATGTTTATAATGTTAGAGTAAGTAAAAGACCATATACAGCTTTATGTGTCGATTTATTTACCGAAGAAGAAGAAAAAAATGGCATTAGTGTTACAAAATACATCAATGATGATGGTTTAAATGGTACCTACTCTATTTATTTAGAAATCGATGGGAAATTATATAACACTGAAAAGACAGTAACATTTTAACATTTAAAAAGTATTAGAAAATCTAAAATCTAATACTTTTTTATAACATATTTTTCTTTTTCAATAAGTAAGCAATAATAAATGAAAGAGCTGCTGATAACAAAACTAATGATAAGAAGGATAAGGGGTTAGACGAAAAAATACCTAATGGAACATTCATTCCCATAAATGAGGCAATCATCGTTGGAATGGAAAAAACAATCGTGATACCCGATAAAAACTTCATGATAACATTTAAGTTATTGGAAATAATACTAGCGTAAGTTTCTGTAGTACTAGCCATAATTTCTTTATAAATATTGGCCATTTGAATAGCTTGATTACATTCAACCAAAGCATCTTCTAATAAGCTTTCATCTTCATCAAAAAATGGCAAAACAGTTCCCTTAGCTAATTTTTCTAAAGTTATTTGATTGTTTTGTAATGCTCCAATAAAATAAACAAGACTTTTTTCAATATTAAGAATAGCCAAAAGTTCTTGATTTTTAGTCGATTTAGCCAAAACTTTTTCTTGTTTTTTAATGTCTTTATCCATTTCATTTAAAGCATATAAGAACCCTTGAGAAATTCTCATAAATAGTTCAATGGTAAAACGGGTTTTCTTCTCTGTATAAAAGTTTCTAATATTGCCATTTTCAAAGTCATCAAACAATTTACTTTCTTTCAGTAGAATAGTAATAATATATTTTGGTGTATGTATAATCCCTAAAGGTAAAGTACGATATTTGTTTTTCTTGGAGTTATCAATAGCCGTTGGAATATTAGCAATAATTAAAGTATTTTCATTTTCATATTCAATACGTGATAGTTCTGATTCGTCTAAAACTTTTACAATCCATTTTTTGTTAATATTAGTAGTAGTAGTTATTAAATCAATTTCTTCTATAGTCGGATGAACTAAATGAATCCAAGTATTTTCTTCAACGTGATCTAAATTATTTAAGACACCACTACTATCAGTTTTATATATTCGCATCATAGAAATCAGCCTCCCTATTCTATTATTTATTATAACGTAGTTTACAAATTTTGCAAGAAAAATATAGTTTCTTTTAAAATTACCCAATATATTTATTATACGTAAACAAGCATAAAATAACTTTTAAATTAATTGTCTTTTAATTTTAAAAAATGTATAATTATCATAAAGGGTGTGTCTAAAATGAAGAGGAAAATCGTTGAACTAAAAAATTTTGGTAAAACATTTGGTGAGAAAACTGTAATTGATAATATTAACTTAGATGTTTATGAAGGAGAGTTTCTAACTTTACTCGGTTCTTCTGGTTGCGGAAAAACTACAATTTTAAGGTCAATTTCTGGATTAGATAGTCCTAGTACTGGAACAGTGATTATCGATGGTAAGGATGTTACTAATTTAGAGCCTATGCAAAGAGAAGTAAATACCCTATTTCAAAATTATGCCTTATTCCCATTAATGACGGTCGAAGATAATATTGAATTTGGTTTAAAAATGAAAAAGGTCCCAAAAGAAGAAAGGCAAAAAAAAGTTAAAGAAATGCTTAAACTCGTAAATCTCGAAGGCTATGAAAATAGAAAACCCAAAGAACTATCTGGCGGTGAACAACAAAGGGTTTCGATTGCTAGAGGTTTAATTAATAGGCCCAAAGTATTACTTTTAGATGAACCACTATCGGCTTTAGATTTAAAGTTAAGAAAAAAAATGCAAGTAGAATTAAAACTATTACAAAAAAAATTAGGAATTACTTTCATATATGTTACACATAATCAAGATGAAGCTTTAACCATGAGTGATCGTATCGCTTTACTGCACAATGGCAAAATTGAACAAATCGATACACCGGTTAACATTTATGAACATCCTAAAACGGTTTATGTAGCTGATTTCATTGGTGAATCTAATATGTTCGATGGTGAAATTATTGGTATTAATGGAATTTATGCTTCGGTAAAGTTAGCTTTGGACGAAGAAGAAAATATTAAAGTAATTAATAATAATTTTAATATCGGTGATAAAGTAAAAGTAATCGTCCGCCCAGAAAACTTTAAAATTCTCAAAGCTGATGAAAAAACTAATAGTATTGAGGTTAAAATTAAAGAATATATTTACGATGGCTCAATAACCAACATAATTGCTAAAGGTAAAAATAATCAGGAAATTAAAATAACAGTACCAAGAAACAAAACCATAGTCGCTAAAGGTACTATCACATATATTCACTGGAACATCAATGATTCAATTGTTTTAGGAGAAACCAATGTATAAAAGTTTATTTCAAAAAATCATAACTATTCCGATTATTATTTATGCTTTAGTTTTGATTGCTATGCCAATTCTTTATGTCTTAGCTTTAAGCTTTTTAAAAAGTGATGCTTATGGAGGAATTATCAATGAAATCACTTTACAAAATTATATCGATATTTTTGATGTCGTTTATTTGAGCGTTTTTTTAAAATCATTCATTATAGCTGGAATTGCTACTTTCCTTTGTATCATTATTGCCTATCCTTTTGCTATATTTGTATCTCAAAAAAAACCACATATTCAAAAAATTATGATGGTTTTAGTCATTGCTCCTTTTTTAACTAATTCTCTGATCAGAATGTATGGGTGGATTATTCTCTTAAGAAAGGAAGGTATCATTAATACTTTCTTGCAAAATATCCATTTAACTGATCACCCTCTGCAACTTATGTATAATGACTTAGGCATTATCATTGGTTTAGTTTATACTTTATTACCATTTATGATTTTACCCGTTTATAGTGCGGTATCTAAAGTTGATAAATCCATTTTAGAAGCTGCTAAAGATTTAGGGGCTAATAAAATAAAAACTTTTACTAATATTATGCTTCCGCAAACGGCCTCAGGATTATTTAATGGTTCACTTATGGTTTTTATCCCAGCCATTGGTTATTTCTTTATCGTCGATATCTTAGGTGGCGGTAAATTAATGCTTCTAGGTAATTTAATTAAAAATCAATTTTTAACTGCTCGTAATTGGCCATTTGGAGCGGCTATTTCAATAGTGCTTATTATTATAACTTTCCTTTTAGTTAAGCTTTATAAGAAAAAAGGCGGTAATATGGACGAGTTAGGGGGCTTTTAATTATGAAGTGGAAAAATTTTTATATTGGTTTAGTGTTATTGTTTTTATATTTACCTATTTTAGTTTTAATTATTTTCTCTTTTAACACTTCTTCTTTAAATATTTTATTTGAAGGATTTACTTTCAAATGGTATGGAGAACTATTAAATAATGTTTCCTTATTAGAAGCTTTAAAAAACACGCTTATTGTTTCTATTACTAGTACTTTAATATCAACAATCATTGGAACTATTTCAGCTTTTGCCTTAAAAAAATATGATTTTAAAGGTAAAAAAATAATTAACCAATTACTATATATTCCAATTGTTATTCCTGAGATTGTTTTAGGAATTGCCCTTTTGTCAATTTATACTTTTTTACATGTCGAACTAGGACTAGGTACTTTAATTTTGTCACATATCGCCTTTTCTTTACCTTTTGTGATTATTAGTGTTAGAGCAGTTTTGGATAATATGCCTAGTAATATTGAAGATGCGGCTAAAGATTTAGGTGCTAGCAACATTAAAACCTTTTGGAATGTAATTGTGCCGACGATTATGCCGGGAATTACTAGTGGAGCTTTTTTAGCTTTTACTTTATCACTTGATGATGTAGTAATTAGTTATTTTACAGCTGGACCTGGCAGTAATACTTTACCATTACAAATATATTCAATGATTAAAACGGGCGTTACTCCTGATGTTAATGCTTTAGCTACCCTAATTTTATTAGCTGTATTCCTCGTTTTAGGGATATCGACTATCTTACAAATCAGGAATATTAAAAGGCAGGTGAAAGTATGAAAAAAATAGTTTTATTAACGTTAATATCTATACTACTTACAGCCTGTAATTTCGATAATTCTAAAGATAATGTCGTCAACATTTTAAACTGGTCTTCTTATATTCCGGACGTCGTCATTCGTGATTTTGAGAAGGAAACAAATATTAAAGTTAATTATGGTACTTACTCTTCCAATGAGGAACTTTTGGCTAAAATTTCATCGGCTAAAGAAGGCACTTATGATTTGATTTTTCCTAGTGATTATATGATTGAGCTTATGAAAAACCGTGATCTTATCACGACCATAGATAAAAGTAAATTAACCAATTTAAATAATATTAATCCTAATTATTTAAACTTAAGTTATGATTACGGTAATAACTATTCTCTACCTTTTTTGGCCGCCACGGTAGTGATTGCCGTAAATACGGAAAATATTAAAGACAACATTACTTCTTATAATGATTTATTAAACCCCAAGTATCAAAACAATATTGTCTTAATTGATGATCAAAGAATTATTATTGGCATGGCTCTTTTGGCCTTAGGTTATGATATGAATGAAACGGATGAAACAAAATTAAAACAAGCAAAAGAATGGCTTTTAAAACTTAAAAATAACGTTAAAGCTTTTGATAGTGATAGTCCTAAAACCTTTCTAATTTCTAAAGAAGTCGACATTGGGGTTTTGTGGAATGCCGAAGCAGCTATTGCGATGGAAGAAAATAGTAATATCAAAACGATTTACCCAAATGAAGGTTTTGCTTTAAGCATTGATAATTTTGCTATTCCTAAAGGTAGTAAAAATCAAGATAATGCTTACAAATTTATCGATTATATTTTAAGACCAGAAGTTATGCAAAAAATAATTGAATCTTATCCTTATAAGAATGTCAATAAAGAAACTGACAAATTATTAGATAGTAATTATTTAAACAATAATGCTGCTAATATATCTGATAAAATGATTAAAAATGGCATTTTAGTAAAAAACATTGGTAGCTTTGTTAAAGACTATGATAAAGTTTGGGCTCAAATAAAATAAATACAAAAGTTAATTTTTGTATTTTTTTGTCTAAAATTGGCTTAAAAAGTGTCAAGTCCTTCCCTATTTTTAATTATTTTTTCTTAAATGTGGTATACTAAAATTGGTAGAATAGGAGGAAAGATATGCCAAGAATTAAAAACTATGTTGATACTTCAGATTTCACCAAAGAAGAGCTTTTGGATATTTTAAATCTAGGATTACTCATCAAAGAAAATATCAAAGCTGGCTATCCCCTTAACGTTTTATATCATAAAACTTTGGGAATGATTTTCGAACAAGCATCAACAAGAACTAGGGTTTCATTTGAAACTGCTATGACTCAGCTAGGTGGACATGCTCAGTATCTAGCCCCTGGACAAATTCAGTTAGGAAAACATGAAACTTTTTATGATACGGCTAAAGTATTATCGAGATTAGTTGATATCTTAATGGCTCGTGTTCAAAAGCATGATACGATTGTAAACTTAGCTAAAAATGCCGATATTCCGGTGATTAATGGAATGAGTGATTATAATCATCCAACCCAGGAAATGGGCGACATTACAACAATGTTTGAACATTTACCGGCTGGTAAACGTTTTGAAGATTGTAAAGTGGTTTTCGTTGGTGATGCGACCCAGGTGTGTGCTTCACTAATGATGATTGTCACTAAATTAGGTGGACATTTTGTTCATTTTGGTCCTAAAGGTTTTCAATTAAATGAACATTTTAGAGAAATTGCTCGTAAAAATTGCGAAGTATCTGGTGGTAGCTTCTTAGTCACTGATGATGAAGAGGCCATCGTAGGAGCGGATTTTATCTATACTGATGTTTGGTATGGATTATATGAAGCTGAGCTTTCTGAAGAGGAAAGAAAAAGTATTTTCTATCCTAAATATCAAGTAGATATGGATATGATGAAAAAAGCTGGACCTAATGCGAAATTTATGCATTGTTTGCCAGCTACTAGAGGTGAAGAAGTTACTGATGAAGTAATGGATTCTGATGTTTCTATTGCTTTTGATCAAGCGGAAAACCGTTTGACTTCAATAAGAGCTTTATTAGTTTATTTTATGGATAAAATGGAAGAAACTACGGCGATTTGCAAAAAGAACTTAGGAAAATAATATAGGAGTTTAATTATGGTGAAGAGAAAGAAAAAATTTAGATTAATTGATGCCATATTAGCAACTGTCTGTATCACTTTAGTCGCTGAAAGTGTGGCACCAACCGCAGCGATTGGTAATTCTCAATATTTTTGGTGGATATTATTAATTGTTGCCTTTTGCCTACCTTATGGTTTAATTACTGCTGAATTAGGTAGTACTTTTGATAGCGAAGGTGGAATGTATGACTGGGTCAAAAAAGCCTTTGGTAAAAAATGGGCTGGACGTGTAGCCTGGAATTACTGGATTAATTTCCCACTTTGGATCGCTTCGTTAGCTGTGGCAGTAACTGATGTTATTGCTGGTATATTTGAAATTGAACTTTCAATTTGGTGGCTTTTGGTTTTACAGCTCGGATATACTTGGTTAGTAGCCTTTTTAGGCACTAAGCGCATTGGAGAAAATAAATGGGTAGTTAACATTGGAACACTCTTTAAAATATTGTTTATGGTTGGACTAGGCCTTCTTGGTATTTATGTCTTTCTTAAAACTGGCGAAAGTGCTAACCCAATTAAAAGTGTTTCTGATTTATTACCAACAATGGATTTAGCTGGTCTCTCATTTGTATCTGTTATTATTTTCAACTTCTTAGGTTTTGAAGTTGTAGCTACCTTTACAAAGGATATGGAAAATCCTAAACGTGAAATTCCTAAAGCTTTAATTGTTGGTGGGGCTTTAATGGCAATATTCTATATTTTACCTGCAACTGGTATTAATATTGCTATGACGACGGAACAAGCCGAAGTAGCCGGAATTACTGATTCATTTGCTATCTTATTAACTAGTTTAGGATTTAGTAGTGAATTTATTAGAGCTATCGTTATTATCGTTGGTTTGATGTTTATCTACACTATGGTAGCTAATATCGCTTCTTGGTCATTTGGCGTTAATAGTGTTGCTAAATATGCTGCTGACGATGGTTGTTTCCCTAAAGTTTTTAGTGGTGAAAATAAAGAAGGTGTACCTTATGTGGCTTCTATCATCAATGGTTTTGTAGCTAGTGTTGTAGTTATCATGGGTATTACTTTAGGGGTATTAAGTGAAAGTGCTTCTAATCTTTTCTGGACTTTCTTCAGTTTTAGTGTGGTAACGCTTTTAATTAGTTATATACCACTATTCCCAGCTTTCTTAAAACTAAGAAAAATCGATAAAACTAAAAGAGCTTACAAAGTCCCTGGTAATAATTTTGTTTTAAATTTAATTACTTGGGTTCCACTAATCTTCTTAATTGCTGGGGTTATATTTACTTTATTTATTGATTTTACTTATGAGTCTATTATGGCAAATTTACCACTTATTATTGGTGTAGTTATTTCATTCATAATTGAAGAAATACTTGTTGCTAGAGTTAAAAAGGAGGAATAAAATGAAAAAATTAACTTCAACTCCTCGGGCAGATGGATTTAGAATGCCAGGAGAATTTGAACCCCATTCGGGAACTTATATTATTTGGCCAGAAAGACCAGATAATTGGCGTTTAGGTGGCAAACCCGCCCAACACGTATTTACTAAAGTTGCTAATACTATTGGTAAATATGAACCAATTACTGTTTTAGTCTCTAAAGAACAATATGATAATGCTAGACATATGTTAAACGATTATGTCAAAGTTGTAGAAATGAGTAATGATGACTCCTGGGTTAGAGACTGTGGAGCTACATTCTTAGTCAATGATAAAGGCGAAAAACGAGCTGTTGACTGGAAATTTAATGCCTGGGGTGGCCTTGTTGATGGCTTGTATTTTCCATGGGATCAAGATGATAAAATCGCCATGAAAATGTGTGAATTAGAACAAGTGGATCGTTATCGTTTAGATGATTTTATCTTAGAAGGTGGATCTATCCACGTTGATGGTGAAGGAACAGTTATGACTACCGAAGAATGTTTATTATCCGAAGGAAGAAACAGTAATTTAACTAAAGAGGAAATCGAGAATATTCTTTGCGAATATTTAAATTGTTCAAAAGTATTATGGATTCCTAAAGGTATTTATAACGACGAAACTAATGGTCATGTCGATAATATTTGTAATTTTGTTAAGCCAGGGGTAGTTGTGTTGGCTTGGACTGATGATGAAAACGACCCGCAATATGCTATTAGTAAAGCAGCTTATGACTATTTAAGTAATGAAACTGATGCTAAAGGACGTAAATTAGAAATTCACAAAATGTATACCCCTACTCCAATTTTAATTACTAAAGCAGAAAGTTTAGGTGTCGACGCTGTAGATGGCACCCTTCCAAGACAAGAAGGCGATCGTTTAGCTGCTTCTTACGTTAATTATTATACTGGTAATGGTTTTATTGCAGTACCAATATTTAATGATCCTAATGATGAAAAAGCTATTAAATTATTAAGTGAACTTTATCCTGAACGCACGATTGAACCAATTTATGCTAGAGAAATTCTCTTAGGTGGTGGTAATATCCATTGTATTACTCAGCAAGTTCCTAAAGGAATTAATAAATGAGTAAACTAGTTATTGCTTTTGGGGGTAATGCTTTAGGAAATAATCCTAAAGAACAGCAAGCATTAATTAAAAAAGCGGTCAAAAATATTGTACCATTAGTTGCGGATGGTCATGAAATAATTATCAGTCATGGAAATGGTCCACAAGTGGGAATTATCAATTTAGCCTTTGAGGATTCTTACGAAAACCCTGACATTCCTTATATGCCTCTACCTGAATGTACAGCCATGAGCCAAGGTTATATTGGATATCATATTCAAAAAGGTTTAAGAGATGTTTTAGAAGAAAATGGAATTACTAAAAAAATAGCTACCCTTGTTACTCAAGTAGTTGTTGATAAAAATGATCCATCATTCAAACACCCAAGTAAACCAGTTGGACCATTTTACAGTAAAAAAATAGCCGAAAAATTAATGCAAGAAAGTGGCGAAATTTATATTGAAGATGCTGGCCGTGGTTATCGTAAAGTCGTGGCTAGTCCTAAACCAATTGAAATTATCGAAATTGCTACTATCAAAGATTTATTAAATTCTGGACATATTGTGATTGCTGGTGGTGGCGGTGGCATCCCTATTTATAAACAAAATGAAGCTAAAGGAGCTTCAGCGGTTATTGATAAAGATTTAGTGGCTTCTTTAATGGCTACCAATTTAAAAGCTGATATGTTAATCATTTTAACTAAAGTCAAGCAAGCTGAACTTAATTATGGCAAAGAAAATGCCATTAAATTAGGTAAAATAACTCTTGAGGAAGCCCAAACATATATAAATGAAGGTCACTTTGCAGCTGGTAGTATGTTACCTAAAATTCAAGCCGCTATTAACTTTGTCGATGAAACTAATGGGCGAGCTATCATTACTTCACTTGATAATCTTCAAAATGTTTTAATTGGTAAAAATGTTACTGAAATATATAAAAAATAATTAAGCTTACCTTATGGTAGGCTTTTCTAATTTACAGGTAGCAGACTAACTAATATAAATATATCATCTTTTTAAATAAAATCATGGCAAAATTAACTGAATAGTGAAAAATAACTAATTTTAATGATATAATGAATTAAAAAAATACAATAGTTGATAACGGTAATGGAAGGATGGAGAAAGTTATGAAGATTAATACAATTGAAGATATAACGAATTTTATATTTATAGGAAAGGAATTAGAAGAACTCTTGCATTATGATTTATTAATAATTAATGCGGATTGGGCAGAAAAGCAATTAGCAAAAGATATAAGGACAATGTTTGACAGAAATATTATTGATGAAGATACTCTATTTATTATATGTGAAAGTCATGGAGATATCAATGAGAGAAGCAGTGCGAATATATTAATTAATTATTTAAAAAAGGAAAACATTAATAATAAAATAATTATAGATAACAAATATATTTCTAATCCTGAAATATTAAAAAATATAAATAAATTAGTTAATATCAACGATTATAAAAGAATACTTAGAATTGCTAAAGATTTTGTGGCTAGAAGATGGTTTATGAATGCTAAAAGATATAACTTTCCAGTTGAAAAATGTGATTTTTACGGAGTGGTAGATAATAGGAATATTAGTAAAAATGCTTGGTATAAAAGTGAAACTGGAATTAATCAAGTCATGAAAGAATTTATAAATATTGGCAAGCAAACTATTGATAAAGAACTGGATATAAGATAATGTAAGTTAAAGAGAAAACTAAATTATGAATAAATATTTTTAACTATATATAATTTACCATAAAATATAAATAAAAATGTAGGACTAAACTAGTTCTACATCTAAAATATATATAAAGCTCGAAAACTTCGAGCAAATTCTTTTCTGGTGCCACAAAAGAACTTATTTCGAACAACTACAACATTTAAAATTAACATAATATCATTATAAATTTTATTCATTTTCTTTTAATACCTTTTCAACTTCACTAATTAATTGTTCTTTATTGGGAATATAATAAGTATAAGTTGAAGCAAAAATATTATTAGATAAACCACCTAAAGCATATTCTAAAGCGACTTTATCTTTTTCAGCACATAATATAATACCTATTGGTTTTCCATCATCCTCACTATTTACTACTTTTTCATAATA
>CALVRF010000016.1 GCA_944358495.1 uncultured Bacilli bacterium | reverse complement strand
CTTCAAATTGTTTTCTAGCATACTTATCACCTAGATAAATTTTCCCATTAAAATAGAATATGTTATCAAAAGTATGGATTATATACCAAAAATATGCTATAATCTAATTATAGAGGGAGTGTAGCAAATGCGAAAAAGATTAACTAGAAAAGCGAAAAGAACTAAAAGGAAAATAGCAATAATAATATCTACATTATGCTTATTATTTGTAATGATAGCAGGTTATGCGGCCTTTCAGACTAATTTAAATATAACCGCTAAAGGAAATATTGCTCAAAAAAGTAGGGTGATTCAGAGCTGGACAAGTACAAGTAACGAAGACTTCCATACGGATTATTATAGGGAGAATATTATTTCTGTTACTTTTTTAGATGATGCTAGAGTGCCTAGTAATGCTGTAGAAAGTTGGGATGTATCAGAAACCAAGGATAGGGGAGTTATGGCTTACGTAGTTCAAAATAGTGAGGATAACACCAAATATGACTTATATATAGGAGCCAATGGTGGAGTTATAGCTAATGAAGATAGTAGTTATTTATTTTATTATTTTGCTAATTTAGAAAATATTAATTTTAATGAGAGTTTTAATACAAGTAACACCACGAACATGAGCTATATGTTTGCCGATAGTCGCGAGCTTATAACACTAGATTTAACAACACTTGATACTAGAAATGTAACTAATATGGCTGGAATGTTTATGAGTTCTGCGACAGCTAATCCGATGAAACTTGAAACAATTATACTAGGTAGTAACTTTAACACCATTAATGTAACAACTATGGCTGCCATGTTTGGTAACTGTACTAGTTTAAAAAATTTAGATGTCAGTCATTTTAATACCAGTAATGTAACTAATATGAGTAACATGTTTTCGTCATGCTATAGCTTACCATTTTTGGATTTATCAAATTGGGATACCAGTAAGGTTACTACAATGCACGGAATGTTTTATCACTGCCGGAGTTTAACTGAATTAAATTTATGTACTTTTGATACCAATCAAGTTACCAGTATGAGCCTAATGTTTACGGGGACATCAGACTTATCGAATATTTACGTTGGCCCAAATTGGACAACTGAAAATACTACTATCACTAATATGTTTACATATAGTGGTGTTTCAGAAGTAACCACTGGACAATGTTAAACAATTAAAATCATTATTAAAAAAGGGAAATTGGAAGAAAAAATAAGTCTAATTTCCTTTTTTCGTAAATTGAGATAAATTCATTGACAAGTTAATTATTTAATCGTTATACTGTTATTGCAGGAAAATCACTAGAAAACAATCTAGTTTTGTAAATACTCCTTAAAAATTGTTAATACCGTTGTTTTATAAGCGAAAATATATTATAATTGATAGTAGAAGAGTGAGGTACAAGCATGGATAAAGTTTTAAAAATCCCTAATCATGTTGCCATTATCGTTGATGGCAATGGTCGATGGGCTACAGCAAGGAGAATGTCTCGGAGTGAGGGGCATGAAGCGGGTTTTCAAAATTTAAAAAACCTAACAGCCTATATATATCAAACAGGAGTTAAATATATTAGTGCTTATTTATTCTCTACCGAAAACTTTAAAAGAAGTGAAGCTGAAGTAAGATTCTTAATGAATTTATTAACTGGGAAGTTAAAAGATATTTTAGAATTTTGCCATGAAGAAAAAATAAAAGCTATTTTTTCTGGAAGAACTGAAAAGTTAAGTAATAAAGTCATTGAGGCAATGAATAAAATAGAAGAAGAGACTAAAGATTATCAAGATAAAACTTTTAATATTTGCTTTAATTATGGCAGTCATGCTGAAATAATCGATGCCACTAAAAAAATTGTCAGCGATGTTCAAACAAATAACCTTGATATTAATGATTTAGATGAGGATTTATATAGTAAATATTTATATAATAATTTACCACCTGTTGACTTATTAATTAGAACTAGTGGTGAAGAAAGATTAAGCAATTTTATGCTTTGGCAATGTTCATATGCCGAACTATATTTTCCTAAAACTTATTTTCCTGACTTTAAAGAAAAGGACTTTGATAAAGCTTTAGAAGAATATACCAAGCGTGACCGTAGGTTTGGAGGTGTAAACTATGACCAAAAGAATAATTAGTGCGATAGTTGCTTTATTAATTTTCATCCCGATTATTATTAAAGGCGGACCAATTTTTAATATTGCAGTTTATATTATTGGTTTATTAGGACTAAGAGAATTTATTAATGCTAAAAGCAAGAAAAAACCATTACCATTTTTTATCACGGTTATTTCTTATATATTTTTAACCTTAATTATTTTAGTTGATGTCAGCTCATCATCGACAATGTATAGTTTAGATTATCGCGTTTTAGCTGCCTTATTCTTAGCTTTATTGTTGCCGGCAGTCCTTTATCATGACCATAAAAAATATAGTATAGCTGATGCCTTTTATATGATGGGAGGAATCCTCTTTTTAGGTATTTCTATGGCCTTGTTAATTATGATTAGAAATATTGATTTAAATATTTTTGTTTTCCTATTTACCATTACTATAACTACTGATATTTTTGCTTATATTTCTGGTAATTTAATTGGAAAACATAAATTACTCACTGAAATATCACCAAAGAAAACCTGGGAAGGCTTAATTATTGGCACTATTATGGGTGTTTTTGTCAGTAGTATGTTCTATCATACCTGCATTGACCCTAATTTTTCCAAAGTATTATTATTATTAATTTGTACCTTTTTATCTTTATTAGGACAATTTGGCGACTTAGCTTTCTCGGCTATTAAACGTTATTTTGGTATCAAAGATTTCTCTAATATCATGCCTGGTCATGGCGGAATATTAGACCGTTTAGATAGTATTATTTTTGTATTATTAGGCTTTACCTTTTTCATAAATATATTATAGGAGGGGAAAAATGACATTACTTTATTTTATACTTATACTCGGAGTTATTGTATTTATTCATGAACTTGGACACTTTATTTTTGCTAAAAAATCAGGTATTTATGTTTATGAGTTTTCCATTGGAATGGGACCAAGAATCTTAAAATGGAACCGTAAAAATGATGAAACAGATTACTGTCTAAGGCTTTTTCCAATCGGCGGATTTGTCCAAATGGCTGGTGAAGAAATTGATGATGACAAAAGTATCCCTAAAGATAAAAAATTTAGTGTCAAAACTTTTGGTCAAAAATTCATGACCGTTATTGCCGGTATTATGATGAACTTTATTTTAGCCATTGTTTTACTTTTTATTGTGGGGTTAATTAATGGTGCTCCGCAAAATAAAACTACGATTGGTGTGGTAGACCCTGATTATCCCGCTTATACAGCTGGTTTAGAGGTTGGCGATGAAATTTTAAAAGTTAATGGTCGCAATGCCAATACCAATGATAAGCTCACTTTACAACTGCAAGTATTCCAAGGCGAGCCTATTACTTTTGAAGTCAATAGAGATGGTCAAATCAAAGATATAACGGTAACCCCAATAGAAGAAACTGAAAATGGGGAAGTGGTTTATAAATATGGTATTCAAATTCAAGATGATGTCGAACATGGTGTTTTACCAGCCTTAGAATATGCCTTTACAAAAACCTTTAGTTTAATTCATCAAATGTTATTTATTGTTTTTTACTTGATAACAGGTCAGCTTGATTTAGGATCACTATCTGGTCCAGTCGGGATCTATAGTGTTGTGGATAGTGCTGCCGCTAGTGGCTTCTTATCACTACTATATTTAACTGCTTATATCAGCATTAACGTTGGTTTTATTAATTTCTTGCCAATTCCAGCTTTCGATGGTGGTCGCATCTTATTCTTAATCATTGAAAAAATTAAAGGAAAACCTGTTGACCCTAAACTGGAAAATACCATTCATACCGTTGGCTTTTTCCTACTTATCGCACTAATGATTTTAATTACTTATAACGATGTTATTCGCCTTATAAAATAATTATGCGTTTTTTAAGTAAACACTGGTATATAATTTTAATAATTATTTTAATTAGTGTGATAACTATTTTAGCTTTTAATTATAGCATGCCGTCTAATAAAATTACTGCCAAGGAAGCTCAAGCGCTTATTCAAAATGGAGCCACTATTCTTGATGTTAGAACTTATATGGAATATAAAAGTGGCCATATTAAACATGCTAAAAATATACCTTATGACGAAATAAATGAAACAACAATTAATTTAGATAAAAGTGAAACAATTATTGTATACTGTCGCTCTGGTTCGAGAAGCTCTAAAGCTGCTGAGACCTTAGAAAATATGGGTTATAAACATGTCTATGATTTCGGTAGCATTGATAACTGGAAACAGAGCCTTGTTAAAGATTAGGAGGAAGTACTTTGCTAAAAGTTGACAACATAACAAAATATTACGATGATTTCTGTGCCGTTGACCATTTATCTTTTGAAGTAAAGCCTGGAGAAATTTTTGGCCTCTTAGGTGTTAATGGCGCCGGGAAAACCACGACCTTTAGGATGATTATTGGCCTTTTAGAACCCACCAGTGGTGAAATTACTTTAGATGGTAAAAAAATCGATTATAGTGTTACTGATACCATCGGTTTTTTAACTGAAGAACGTAGTTTACTTACCAAACTAACCGTTCGTGAGCAATGTCAATACTATGGCGTTTTAAAGGGCATGAAAGAAAAAGAAATTGATGAAAGATTAGATGAATTATTAAATAAATTTGGTATTTCTAGTTATAAAGACAAAAAAATAAAAGAATTATCCAAAGGTAATCAACAGAAAATTCAATTTATCACTGCTATTTTAAATAAACCAAGACTATTAATTTGTGATGAGCCTTTTTCTGGTTTAGACCCATTTAATGTCGAATTATTTAAAAATGAACTCAAAGAAATGGCCGAAAATGGTAGTATGATTATCTTTTCATCTCATAGAATGGAACACGTTGAACTGTTTTGTAAAAAAATTGTCGTGTTAAAAGCCGGTAAAGCTGTTTTAAGTGGTAATTTGAAAGATATTAAAAAGCAGTATCGAAAGAAAAATATTCAAGTAAAAGGCGATATTGATTTAGAAAAAATAAAAAATATTGATGGGGTTTTAGATATTATTGTTAAAGCCGATGAATATGAAATCAAAATTGCTGATGAAAGCGTTGAGGAAGCTGTCTTTAAAGACGTTAGTAAAGCTAAAAACGTTACCAAGTTCGTTGTTGAAGAACCATCACTTAATGAGATATTTATTGATAAAGTAGGTGAGACATATGAAAACTAAGTTAAAATATTTAGTCAAAGTTAGTTTAAATCGTAAAATTAAAACTAAATGGTTCGTTATCGCCAACGCTTTATTATTAATTTTAATTGCTGGACTTATCAACGCTGATAGTATTATTAAATTGTTTGGTGGTGATTTTGATGAAAGACAAGCTATTTATGTCATCGACAATTCTGGTAAAGCCTATGATACCCTTATTGCCCAAAACGATAATTATTCATCACTATTAAGTGGTGAAGAGGATTCTGGTTTTGATATTAAGCCAACCACTGAAGACCCAGAAAAATTATTAAAAGAAAAAGACAATAAAGATGCCTGGGTATTAATATTTAATAATAGTGACACTAATGTTTTAGAAGCTACTTTAATATCCGATGGTTATATTAGTACCACCGATTATGCTGAATTAACAACTATTATTAATAACACTAAAAGTCAAATTGCTTTAGCTGAGACTAATATCAATCCTGATGATTTGGCCAAAATATCATCTCCAGTTGAAATTGAAAGACAAGTTTTAGATGAAACTAAAAATAGTGAAGAAGAAAACATGCAGATGATTATGTCGACTGTTTTTCCAATTTTCATTTTACCATTTTTTGCTCTAACTATTTTCTTAGTTCAAATGATTGGAGCGGAGGTTAACGATGAAAAAACTACTAGAGGTATGGAAATAATTATCTCTAATGTTTCACCTAAAATTCATTTGTTATCTAAAGTTATATCTAGTAACTTATTCGTATTAATCCAAGGCATTTTACTAGTCATATTTGCCGTTGTCGGCATCTTAATTAGATTTGCCCTAGGCACTAGTGATATTTCTAATATTGGTAATATTGGCAACATCGATGTCGGAAGTACGCTTAGTAGTTTCCTAGGTAGTGATATCGCTAGCCAATTAACTTATATTATTCCATTAGCGTTAATCATGATGCTTTTAACTTTTATTGCTTATTCATTATTAGCCGGAGTATTAGCTTCAATGACTACTAATATTGAAGATTTTCAGCAATTACAGACCCCAATTATGATTATTTCTTTAGTTGGTTATTATCTAGCCATTATGGCCGGAGTCTTCGAAGGTTCAATGTTTATTAAAGTATTAGCCTTTGTACCATTTATATCGGCTATTTTAGCTCCATGTCTTTTAGTCTTAGGTCAAATGAGTATTATTGAATTTATTATTGCTATTTTATTAGTAATAGTCATTATTTTCTTACTCGTTAAATATGGCTTTAAAATCTATAAAGAAGGTATTTTAAACTATTCATCTAAAAATCTTTGGAAGAAAATGTTTAAAGCCTTAACTCATAAGTAACTTCGGTTACTTTTCATGCGAGGGTGGCGGAATCGGTAGACGCGCTACTTTGAGGGGGTAGTGAGCATTGGCTCGTGCGAGTTCAAGTCTCGTCCTTCGCACCATTTTGTATTAAAAAACCGTTGTAATATCAACGGTTTTGTTATAATTATAAATGTTGACATTTACATATGCAAGAATTGTTGTTAATTCATTTTGGACTTGAAGAAGAAAAATAAACTTTTACAATGTCGAAGTTGTCAAATCATGAAAAACGCTCTTGGTCTTAAATATATATAATAAAAAAAATTAAGAGGCGAATAAACTCTTAATTTTTTTATCTTATACTTTCTTTACTGTAACTAATAACTTCACCATTGGAAACCGCAATTTCATAATCATATTCTTCATTATTATAAATGAAGTTAATATCATATACTTGTTTGCCATCATCAGTATCCATTTGCGTCTTCGTGAAAGTTACATCATTTTCGTTTAACTGAGCATGCTCTAAAGCAATATTTTTTGCTTCATCTAAAGTAATTTCTGTAGTAGTGATATTACTATTATTATTGGTATTTTCGTTAGTCTCATTAGTAGCATTAGTATCATTATTGTTTTGATTAGAAGTATTATCTATATTGAAATTATTATAAATAATTCTTCCGTTTTTCGCATCGATTTTATATTCGTATTCAACGTTGTTATAATAGAAATCAACATCATAAGCATTATCTTCCATATCTAAGTCAACATTGTCGAAATAAATATCATTGCTATTTAAACCTGTATCATTAATAACAATTTCTTTAACTTCATTTTCACTTAAATAAGTTACTTTCATGTAAATGAAAATTCCAATACCAATCACAAGTAATATAGCCACAATACTAAGTATAATAATTAGTGCTTTTTTCATCACATACCTCCTAACACTATTCTAACATAAGTTTATGAAATAAGCTAGACATTATTGATCTAAAGCTTTAAGCGATTCAACCATATCAATTTTAAGTAAATACTTATATGTAATAATCTCTACAATAATTGAAGAAACTACCGTTAATAAAATAGCATAAACAAAGCTTAATAAATTAATGCTTCTTAAAAACATAATATTATCCGTCTCAGCTGTAATAATTACATATTGGTGCAATAAGATTCCAAGAAAAATACCAACTACAATCCCAATAATCATTAAGATAATTGTTTCTCTATACACATAGCTAGAAATTTCATGATTTTTAAAGCCTAAAACTTTTAAAGTAGCAATTTCACGTTTACGCTCAGTCATATTAATAATTAATAAATTATAAAGGACAATAATTGCTAATAATAAAGCGGCGCCAATAATTAAATAGACGATTTGATTCATGCCTTTAATAATTGTATTATAGCTTTCTATATTATCTGTGCTATAATTCACAGCATTAATATTATCATTAGTAAGCAAGTTAGAAGAAACCTCATCATAATTATTGCTATCTAAATCAGCCATAATCATGTTATAGTTTTCATCGGTACCAAAAATTTCTGCTCGGTATTCAGGACTCATATAAATATAATGCATGGTATAATTATTTGTAATATCAGCTACATAAAGAATATATAAATTATTTTCAGTATCTCTAATTTTAATTGTACTACCTTTTTTCGCATCTAATAACTGAGCCATTTTGGTTGTAATAACCGCGCCATATTTTGGTAATTCAATATCTTGATCACTAACAGTACTGTGTAAATAAATGTAGTTGACAAATTCTTCTTTGTTTTCAGGACTAATTAAATATACATCGTGTTTTTTATCGTTAGCCTCGAAAGTAAAAGCTTCTTGATTAACTAATAAAGGTTTTTTAATATTGTTGTCTATAAGTAAATTATCAACATCACTAGATAATTCAGTAACTTCTTTATCTAAAGAAATAAGCATATCATACCTTAAAATTTCGCTATATTGTAGCTGACCAATCCCATTGATTCCATCCCTTAAACCAAAGCCAGTAAGAAGTAGAGCAGTACAGCCAGCCACACCAATAATCGTCATCAATACTCGTTTTTTATATCTAAACATATTACGAATCGTAATTTTCCAAGTAAAAGAAATTCTTTTCCAAACAGACTTCCATCTTTCTAGTAAAACTTTTTTACCATCTTTTGGAGCCTTTGGCCTTAACAAAATCGCTGGTTTATTTTTAAGTTCTTTATGGCAAACATATATTGCTACCAGCGCCATTAATAAAGATGCACAAGTTAAAATGATTGAAAATTGCACTTCTTTAGTTCCCATAATTAAATCAGGAACCA
Source organism: uncultured Bacilli bacterium (assembly GCA_944358495.1). Lineage (GTDB taxonomy): Bacteria > Bacillota_I > Bacilli_A > RF39 > UBA660 > Coprosoma. Next base: position 11,436 of record CALVRF010000016.1, on the reverse strand, counting down.
CATAATTAGCATTATAAATACTATAAACCACCGAAGGTATCAAATAACCGCCAACTGAAATACCGACGGTCACTCCGATAAATGTTGCGATCAAGCAGTAAAATAAATAGCCTAAAATAATTTTCAAATTACTGTAACCAAGCGAGGTAAAGATACCAATCTCGGTTCGTTCTTCTTCAATTAAACGTGACATGGTATTTAAACACATTAACATCGCTACTAATATAAAGAATACCGGAAAGACTGTTGCAATTGCCTCCACTTTACTAGCATCCTCGTAAAAGCTAGTATAACCATTATTAGAAGTTCTATCTAATAAATACCACACTGGTTTTTCAATATCATTTAATTTAGCTTTTTCTTCACTAATTTTTTGATTAGCTTCATCAGTTTTAGTTTGTAATTCAGCCAAACCATCATTATAGGCGGCATAGCCATTTTCAATTTCGGCAAGTCCCTGATTTACTTCAGCATAACCACTATTTATTTGCTGCCTAGCATTACTAATTTCTGTATTTAGTTTTTCTTCATTGCTAAGTAATTCTTGTTCTTGTTTATTTAATTCATCAAGACTACTTTTGACTTGATTTAAACTATTATACTGACTAGTTAAAGCTTCACAATTCTCTGTACAGTTATCCACCTGCGTTTTTAAATTATTTAAAGCGGTATCTAAAGTATCAGCTGTTAAACCAAAATTATTAAGTTCATTATTAATTTGATTACGGCCATTAGTTATTTGCACTTTGCCATCACTTATTTGCTGTTTATAACTAGCTTCTCGGCTATTAACTTCCGCCATATTTTTGTCTAAAGAAGATTTAGTATTTAATAATGTATTTTTATTAGAGTCTAAAGTATTTTTGGTATTTTCTAACGTTTGCCGAGCTTCTTCTAATTCCGTATTTATTTCGTTCTCGGCTTTACTAATCTCATTCATTGCTTCTTCTAAAATTTCTTCATAGCGCTTAGTTTCTCTAATCGGTTTTAAATCTTGTAGCTCATCATTTAGTTTTGAGGTTAAATCTTCATATTCATCACTATAAGCTTTAGATTCTAAAGAACCCTTAGCTAAAATATAAGCCTCGGTATAATAATCTAGCGTGAAATCTTCTTCCGGAATATAAACGAAAGCCTCTAATTTACCATTGCCCACATTGGCAATTCCTTTTTCCGTACTTAAATATAAAGCTGAAGTTATTGTCCCCGAAACTTTGCAAGAAGAAATATTTACAAAATCACTCAAATTGTCTTTTTCGAAATTAATCGTATCGCCAACTTTATATTCGCTAGCATCGGCTAAACATTCCGAATGATTTGAAGGCATTTTCCCATCTTCTAAAATTACCTTATTAACTTTGTCAGAAATAGCATGTAGTCTAATAGCCTTGCCATCACTAAGTACATCGACAGAATAACTAGGAATGACTTTGTCAACGTATTTTAGTTTTTCTAAAGAGGTAATGTCATCATCTGTTAGTCCCATCGTCGATGTTATTTTATAATCCATAAGTAAACTATCATCATAATATTTATCGATTGTTTCCAGCATATCAGGTGATGCCTCTCTAAGCCCTGAGAAAAATCCTGTACCTAAGGCAACGATTAACACCACCGATAAAAATCTTCCAAATGATTTTTTAATTTTATATAAAGCTGATTTAAATAATAATATCATTTACCACTCAATCTCACTAACATCTTTAGGATTTTCATTAATGGTTATTTTTTCCACTTTACCATTTTTCATATGGATAACGCGGTCAGCAATCTCTGCTATATTTGAATTATGAGTAATGATGATAGTTGTCATTTTATATTTTCTAGCCATTTCTTGTAATAGTTCTAAAATTTTTCTTCCAGTTTTTGAATCTAAAGCTCCAGTCGGCTCATCACAAAGTAATAGTTTAGGATTTTTGGCAATCGCCCTTGCAATCGCCACTCTTTGTTGTTCACCGCCTGAAAGCTGAGCTGGGAAGTTTTTTAAACGTTTTCCTAGACCAACTCGCTCTAAACATTCTTTTGGATTTAAAGGGTTTTTACAAATTTGACTAGCTAGTTCGACATTTTCTAAAGCTGTTAAATTTTGCACTAAATTATAAAATTGAAAAACAAAACCAATGTCATAACGCCTATATAAAACTAATTTTTTCTTGTTGTAGTCTGAAATAACATTACCGTCGACAATCACTTTGCCACCATCACAAGCGTCCATACCACCTAAAATATTTAATACAGTAGTTTTTCCAGCGCCAGAAGGACCTAAAATAACGGCAAGTTCACTTTTTTCAATTGTAAAAGATGCTTTATTCAAAGCTTTAATTTGAACTTCTCCCATTTTATAAAATTTATCAATATTTTTAAGTTCGATATATGCCATTTTAACCTCCCATTCTTAATTGCTATATATTCAATTAGGAAATATCTTTCTAATAAAATTATATCATACATCTTTTATTTTGGAAGTGATATTACTTAAACAATTTAATTAATTTGTTAATATATTGTAATAATCAAAAATATATAATCAAGCTTTAATTGTGACTAGATAATTCAAGCATCTTTTTTGCATTACCATAATATGGTAAAATATAAAAAAATGAGGGAGTTCTATGGACAATAATAGTTATAAAAAAGTTTTTAGTATGGATGATAGCAAAACTTTTAGTGTCGGTAATTTATCACTTAAAGATAATGTCTTACAAGTAGGTAATATAACTATCAACTTATCCAACATTGGAACAATGGATGTTTTTACATTCGCTAAACATTCCTATTTTTTCGGTTTGAAAAAGTGGCTAGGTGGGTTGATTGTTCTCATGATTATTTGCTCTATTTTTACCAATTTAGCAATTATTTTTGATTTGTATCTGCTAACTTTAATTATATTAATCGCTTATAATGTTCATGAACATCAAAAAACTTTTTATGGTTTAATTATTGAAATTCATAGTAGAAAAACTTTCGTGATTAAATCCAATAATAATCAATTTATTCATGATGTTAGGGATATAATCTCAGAAGCTACGCTAAACAAAAAATCCAACTATATTATTAACTTAGATGACCACAAGATTATTAATAATGGGATTATAAACAAAGGCAGTAAAAATAAAAATAAGGTGATAAATAAAAATGACAAATAACGGCATAATTAATATTGGTAATTATAACACAAATACTATAGTAAACGAAATAAATTTTGAGCAAATAGCTAAAGAGTTAGAAATATTAAGAAAATATTATGATGATAAATCTTTAAAAGAAGCTTTAAAACAAGTAAAAAATAAAGATAAAAATAAATTAATTAATTGCCTTAAAAAATTTTCCAAAGAAGCTTTGGATATTATTAAAAAATTATCTTTAACAGCACTTCAAAAATTAATAGACAGAAATTTATTTTAAATCATTATTTTGTTAAAAATATATGCACAATCATAAAAATGTGGTAAAATACATATAGAAAGAAGGGTAGTGAATGAAAGTATATATTTGTCCAATTTGCGGAAATGTAGTAGAATTAATTGGCAATAAGCATGGTGTTTTAGTATGCTGTGGTAAACCTATGGAAGAGTTAACGGCTAATACCAGTGACGGTGCCAAGGAAAAACATGTCCCAGTAATTGAGAAAAAAGAAAACGACATTATCGTTAAAGTTGGCAGCACTTTTCACCCAATGGATGTAGATCATTCCATTAAATGGATTAGTTTAGTCCAAGATAGAAAAATAACTAGAATTGATCTACAACCCGGAGAAAGTCCTGAAGTAACGTTCCCTTATATTAAAGGTAGTACCGTATATGCTTATTGTGATAAACATGGCTTATGGAAGAGTGAAGTAGAGTAACTCTTTTACTTGCCGAAGTGGCTCAGCTGGTAGAGCAACCGTCTCGTAATCGGTAGGTCGCAGGTTCGAATCCTGTCTTCGGCACCACTTTGTATTTAAAAATCGTTGCAAAACCAGCGATTTTTTCATTTTCTTCTAAATTTGTTTTAGTTTGCCCAGCGAAATTAGCATTGCTCAAATTGTGCTTTTTTAATAGTGTATTTGATTCTTTTTTCTAATGTTTTTAATTGAACTTTAAATTGTTTGTAATTTTTTGTGTTTTATTCTTTAATATACTCGTCTTGATTGAATTTTATTTTCATAAATTTAACAATATCAATCCTTTTTGATAAATTAACAGGTGAGAAAGGGCAAGACCTCTTATCTCTAGTTGTTATTAGTGGTTTTAATAATTCTTAGTGTAAGGATTACTAATTCCACTTTTATTTTACCATTTGAATTGATAATTGTATTTTCTCATTTTACTGCCTACATTAATCATGTAATGTATAGTACTATATACCAATAACGTTTTGAAAAAAAGATAAAAATATATTATAATTATATTGGTGATAAAATGTCAGTAATTAAAGTTATGGATGAAGTTTTAGCTAATAAAATAGCGGCTGGAGAAGTTGTCGAAAAATGTGCTTCCGTAGTCAAGGAACTAGTGGAAAATAGTATCGATGCTGGTTCTACGGACATTAAAGTCGAATTAAAAGAAGCGGGAACTAAAGAAATAAAAGTTATCGATAATGGTAAAGGCATGGATGAAAGTGATGCTGTCTTAGCTTTTTCTAGGCATGCAACGAGTAAAATTAATGATGAAGAAGATTTGTTTAGGCTAACTACCTTAGGTTTTCGAGGTGAAGCTTTAGCTTCTATTGCTTCAGTTAGTAAAGTTGACTTAAAAACTAGTATGGGTGATGTAGGAACTCATGTAGTTATTAATGGTGGAAAAATAACTGCCGTTGAAAAAGGAGATGCCAGAAAAGGAACAATCATTACTGTTAGTGAACTTTTTTATAATACTCCGGCCCGTCTAAAACACATGAAAAGTTTATATAGTGAACTTGCTAGCATCACGGATTACATGAACAAATTGGCTTTATCTAGGCCAGATATTCGTTTTACTTTAACGAATAATGAACATCTAATATTAAGAACCGATGGCTCTAATAATACTTTAAAAACTATTAAAAGTATTTATGGGACTGATGTTACAAGAAAAATGTTAGAAATTAAAGGCGAAAATGCCGATTACGAAATTCATGGTTTTATATCCTCTCCGGAAGTTCATCGCTCTAGTCGTAATAATATGATAACTTTAGTTAATGGCCGAATTGTTAGAAATACCGATATTAATAGAGTTATTAATGATAGCTATCATTCTTATAAACCAGATAATCGTTACCCAATTACCGTTCTTCATATTGAGGTTGACCCTAGCGTTATCGATGTTAATATTCATCCGACCAAAATGGATATAAAATTTAGTAAAATGGATACTTTGTTAGATTTAATTCGAGAAACCATTCAAAAAACTATCGGTAATAAAAACTTAATTCCTGAAGTCGTTATTAAAGAGCCTAAACCTAAATATCAAGAAATGACTTTAAACCTAGAAAGAAAGCAAGGAACTAAAATTAAACATCCAATTAATGATGAAAAAACACAAGAATTAATTGTTAATAATTTTTATTTTAATGAAGATAAACAAGAAAATATTACTTATGAAATGGATACTACTGGAGACGTTGTTCAAGAGACTGAAACACCTTATAACCAATATGAAGAAACCACGATGCCCGAGATGTATCCTGTTGGTTTAGTACATGGAACTTATATTATTTGTCAAAATGAAAAAGGTATGTATATCATTGACCAGCACGCCGCTAAAGAAAGATGTAATTATGAAAAGTTTAAAAAAGAAATGGGAAGTCCCAATATTGCCAGTACACCATTACTTTTTCCAATTATAATTGAACTTTCCAATACCGAATTTATGATTTTAAAAGAAAATATGCAGATATTAAGAAATTTAAAATTTAATATTGAAGAATTTGGCGTCAATTCGGTTATTATTAAAGAACATCCAGCTTGGATAATCGGCGATGTCGAAGAGGCGATAAGAAAAATTATTGAAATTGTGATTGCCACTAAAAAAGATTTTGATATTGAAAAGTTTAATGAAAAAGTAGCGACGATGATGAGCTGTAAAAAAGCCATTAAAGCAAACATGAATATTACTATGGAAGAAATGGAAGCCTTAGTTAATGATTTAAGAAAATGTAAAAATCCTTATAACTGCCCGCATGGAAGACCAACAACCATTTTTTATTCTAATTACGATTTAGAAAAGCTCTTTAAACGAAGTGGCTTTGATAATATAAAATAAATTTAAAAGGATGTGATATAAATGGTATATTTAGATTATAGTGCCACCACTCAGGCTGAAAAAGAGGTGTTAGATAGCTTTATCAAAGCTTCAAACTATTTTGGCAATCCTAATTCATTACATAATTTAGGTACTAAAAGCAAAAATTTAATCGAAGCCAGCACCAAGCAAATAAAACAAATTTTAAACCTCAAAGATGATGAAATCATTTATACATCCGGAGCTTCTGAAGCCAATAATTTAGCTATTAAAGGTATTACTAAATATAAAAATAGGGGAAATCATATTATAACTACTCATCTTGAACATTCTTCAGTTTATGGTCCTTTAGATTATATGCAAGAACAAGGATACACCATTGATTATGTTCCTTTAAAAAACGGACAAGTTGATTTAGAAGCCTTAAAAAACCTAATTACTGATAAAACTGTATTAGTAACCATTAATGCCATAAATAGTGAAACTGGAATTAGACAGCCGATTGAAAAAATAGGGGAAATATTAAAAAAATATCCTAAAGTTATTTTTCATAGTGATGTTACTCAGGCCATTGGTAAAATAAATATCGATTTAACTAATGTTGACTTGGCTAGTTTTTCGGCTCATAAATTTTTCGGTATTAAAGGAATTGGCGCTTTAATCAAAAAGAAAAATATTGAATTAGAGCCATTAATTCATGGAGGTAAAAGCACTACTATTTATCGTAGTGGTACACCAGCTACTTCTCTAATTGTTAGTATGGCTAAAGCGTTAAGACTAGCATATGAAGATTTAGAAGTAGAGAAGATTAAAAATTTAAATGAAAAAATCAAAAGTCATTTAGAAAAATACCCCAATGTTTATATCAATAGTCCTAAAGATGCTATTCCCCATATTTTAAATATTAGTGTAATTGGCGTAAAACCCGAAACCATACTTCATGCTTTAGAGGAAGATGAAATTTATATTTCCACACAAAGCGCTTGCGCCACCTCAAACATCTCTAAAGCCATTAAAACTTTAACTAATGATGATCAAAGAGCTAAAAGTAGTTTAAGAATTAGTATTTCGAAAAAAACAACTGAAGACGAAATAAATTTATTTTTACAAAGTTTTAATAAAAATTATCAAAGATTGGTCGTGAAAAAATGAGAAGAGATAAAATTAATTATTATTTAGATATTGCTGAAACCATATTAGAAAGAGGCACTTGCCTTAGAAGAAATTATGGAGCCGTTATTGTCAAAAATGATGAAATTATTTCAACTGGTTATACTGGCGCTCCAAGAGGTAGAGCTAACTGCTCCGATATTAAAAGATGCACTAGGGAAGAACTGAAAATACCAAGTGGTGAAAGATATGAATTATGCCGTAGTGTTCATGCTGAGCAAAATGCGATTATTTCGGCTTCGCGAGGCGATTTAATTGGCAGTACTTTGTATTTAACTGGTAAAGATGCTAAAACAAAAAAATATGTTGAAGGAACAACTCCTTGTGAATTATGCAAGCGTTTTATTATTAATGCGGGAATTAAAGAAATAGTTATTCGTGATGATAAAGAAAACTATAGAATTATTAGTACGAAAGAGTATATAAAAAATGATGATACGTTAAAAGGAGTTTTAATATAAAATGCCTAAAAAAATTATTTTTTTGGTTGTTACTTTAATATTTTTGTTTTTACCCTTTAATGCGAAAGCCTTAACTATTAATTTATTTTATGGCCAGGAGTGTCCCCACTGTGAACACGAAAGAGAATATCTAGATAGTTTAGAAAAACAATATGGCGATAATATTACAATTAAAACTTATGAGGTGTGGCATAATGAAGAAAATGATAACTTGTTAAAACAAGTTCGTGAAGCTTTAGGCGATGACAACGAAGGTGTCCCTTATACCGTGATTGGCACTTATGATTTTACCGGTTATAGTGATCGAACTGCTAATGAAATAAGAAATTTAATTATTCAAAGTATTGCCACCCCAATTCCTGATGTCATCGATGATATTAAAGCTGGTAAAGAAATTACTAGTGCTGAAGAAATCGATAGCAGTATAACCATTCCTTTTTTGGGCAAAGTAAATCCCGAAGAAACATCTTTACCACTTCTAGCACTTACCTTGGGTTTTTCCGATAGCTTTAATCCTTGTGCCATTTGGGTTTTACTATTTTTTGTCGGTTTAATGCTTAGCATTAAAGAGAAAAAAAGAATGTGGTTAACGGGCATTACTTATATTGTTATTACTGCTTTAACCTATGCCTTATTTATGGTAACTTGGACGCATATTCCAAACTCCGAATTACCGCAGGCTATATTAAGTAGCACTCTTGCTATAATTGCTATAATTGTTGGAGCAATTAATTTAAATTACTTCTTAAGATATGGTAGTAAGGAAGAAGAAGAAAAATCTAAATTTTTAACAATTAAAAATTTCTTTAATAAACATAAATTTTCTCTTACTTTAATTTTAACTATTATTCTAATGATAGCTATTAATTTAATTGAACTTACCGCTTCGTCTGGCTCCCCATTATTATTTACTAGTGTTTTAGACTTAAATGAAATTGGAATCTTTAGTTATATTATTAATATTATTATCTATATTTTCTTCTTTATTCTCGATGATATTATAATTTTCTTAATTTTAATGCTTTTAATGTATAAAACTAAATTATTTGATAAACATAGTAAATATCTTAGTTTAATTAGTGGTATAATTTTATTCTTAATAGCTATTGCTCTTATTTTTAAACCTGAATGGTTTTTATTCAATTTTTAAAAAAAATATTATAAAATTTCCTTACCTGCACATTCTATTAATGGAAAGGTGGGTAAAAAGATGGAACAGAAAAATACGTCAATGACCGTTATTATTGTTGTTATCATATTATTAGTCATTGGTTTAATTGCTTACTTTGTTATGAATAACATGCAAGGTGAAGAAGCTGAAGAACCAAATGTAACCGAAAATGACACCATTAATGATACTAGTGATGAAAATGTAGACGTAACTGGAGCTTATACTGGTACTTATAATAAAAACAGTAACATTGCCCAAGACGCTGCTGACGCCATCACAGACAACGATAGTGATAGAGTTGTTGTAGAACTACTTCTTGAAAATGACGGAACAGCCACTTTCGTTAAGGAAGGTGATGAGTCATTAAATGTTACTGGAACATATACTAATACTGATGAAAAAGTAACTTTAACTGTAACTTCAAATAATGCCAATACTGATAATACAACTAATAATGATACAACCGATAATACAACAACCGATGATACAGCTGATAATAATGTCAATAATAATGAAGAGGCAGTTTATGAATTTAATATCAATGCTGATGGATCATTATCATATAAAGATAATTCCACATCAACTGATACAGTAACTTTAAATAAAACTGATAAAGAAAACTTAGAATATATAAAATAAACATTCTAAGTTTTTTTTAAAGTTTCATACCTTCTTTAATAACTATATTCTTATCATCAGTTTTCCCTAAAAAATAATCTATAGACACATTATAAAATTTACTTAACAAATATAATTTAGAAAGGGGAATTATAGAAGCACCTTTTTCGTAATTCCAATAGGTTGACTGCTTGTCGCCCAATACTTTCGCAATGCTCGTTTGCGAAATTTTATTTTGTTTTCTAATTTCTTTCAATCGTTTTTTTAGGATATAAAAATCAATATCATTATTATAATTTGTTTTAATATCGCTAAGCCCTGTAATATAGTCAAAATTTACTTTAAAATAGTTGGCCAAAACGTTTAATTTTTCTAAAGGAAAATTAGAGCGTCCATGCTCATAATCATAATAGTTATCAGGAGTAACACCAATAATTTTTGCCATCTCTTTTTGTGATATATCATTATCAATTCTTATGTCAGCAATACGTTTAAATCTTATTAACATATAGTATCAACTCCCTAAGAAAATTGTATCTTGTTTTCTTAGAAAGATTGACAAAACCGGAGATATTGGGTAAAATGGGACGTAGAATACAAAATATAGGATAAAAGTGTCATATATAATTACAAAACTGTTCATAATAATAACAATTAAAGGCTTTTCAGTGATATAGAACATTTAAAATTAAAGAGGTGCCTGTATGAAAAATAAAAATATAATAATTATAGGATTAATCGGAATAGTAATGATAATGGCCGTAAGTTATGCGGCTTTTAATAGTGCCTTAGACATCAAAGGAACAGGAAGTATAACTAGTAATTGGAAAATAATAATTAGTAATATCGCCCTAGAGGAAAAAACTGATGGAGCAGAGGAAGTATCAAAATCATTTGACGATTTAAGTGCAAATTTTAGTTTTAATTTAAATGCGCCTGGAGATAGTATTAAATATGCGGTAACAGTATCTAATGAAGGAACTTTAGATGCGGTTTTAGATTCTATTAAGATTGATATGAATGGAACAGATATAATTAATTATACTGTTGAGGGAATAGAATCCAGAAGTCCATTAAATGTTGATGAAGATAAAACCTTTTATGTAACTTTTAAGTTTAATGAAGATGTAACAAGTATGCCTAGTGATACAAGTTTTAATCTAACCATGGAACTTAACTATTTACAAGAGGGTAATGATACCAACTTTAGTACAGCAGATACTGATACATCGGGTCAGTTAGCTATAAATAGTATAAGTTTAGAACCAGAAGAACAAAGAATAAAAGTAACAGTTAATGCAAGTAATGCCATAAAATATTATTATAGTATTGATAATAATTCATGGTATGAAAGTGATAGTAATGTATATACCTTAACTAATTTAGATATTTATAAAGATTATACAGTTTATGTGAAAGCTGAGGATAGTGAGGGCAATGTCGTATTTTCATCAGCCTCTACGAAAACAACTGATATAACTAATCCAAATTTAGCAATAACGGAAAAAGATATAATTGAAGGTGAGAATGGTTGGAATAATGGAGTTACCTTAAATACAAGTGTAAGAGATAATGGAAATATAACTGATGTGTTATACTGTGTAACTTCAGAGGAAACATGTGAGCCAAGTCAAACAGCTACATTAAATAATGGAAGCTTTGATTATATCTTTGAAGAAAATAGTTTAGAGCAGAAATTATGTGTTAAAGCTACTGATGAAGCAGGAAATGAACATACTGAATGTTCAAATGGATATTTAGTAGATGGAATAGAACCAGTAGTTGATGATTTAACCTTAACGCCTGATGATGA
>CALVRF010000015.1 GCA_944358495.1 uncultured Bacilli bacterium | reverse complement strand
AAAGGTTAATTTTATTGATTTTTCTAGTTTAGATAAGATAGCTAATGAAATACAAAAATAAAGACAAATTACAATTTATCGATTAAATATCTATAAAAAATTTGTAGTTAAATTTTAGTTATTTTTTATAAAAAATAACTAAAATTTACTTATATTTATTCAAACCTATTCAAACTTACTCGAATTTTACAAGCAATGAAAAGCCTTAAAAATAAAGGCTTTTTTGATGTTTTACATCATATAACTAATTAGAGCTTTTTTTTCATACCCGTAGGGTCGAGGGTTCGAATCCCCCTCTTGCTACCAATTTTGTTTATTTTACTAGGTATTACACCTAGTTTTTTTGTTGGTACTTTTTTTAAATAGGCATTCTCATCTTTTTATTTTTAGAAATAAATGATATAATTATCTAAACAACAAAGGGTAATTTGTATGACAAAAATGTAAAGAAAAATAGCAAAATTGTAAAAGATAGTTGATAGAAAAAGATTAATGAAAATAGTACACTTAATGTGGAGGTGGATAGAGTGAATTTAGATAATAATTTATTTCAAGCAAGAAAAAAACTGGTTTATCACAAGAAATAGTTGCGGAAAAATTAGGTGTAAGCAGACAAACAATTTCGAAATGGGAAACAAATAAACGTTACTTAATACTATTTTATTTTTTATAGTCCCTTGATATATTTCCTGTAAAAAATTGCTTTTACATTATACAATGTGAATGTGAAAGGAGTAAAATTTATGAATCAAGAAAAAATTGGAAAATTTATTGCGAAATGCCGAAGAAAGAAAGATATGACACAGCGGGAATTAGCTGAAAAGTTGAACGTATCTGACCGTACAGTGGGAAATTGGGAAAACGGAAGAAATATGCCGGATTTGTCATTATTTAAACCTTTATGTGATGAACTAGATATTTCTGTAAATGATTTACTTAGTGGTGAAAAGGTAACACAACAAACGTATCAAGAAAAATTAGAAGAAAACATAATAAATACTATAGATTATACGAATAAAAAAATTAAAAATCGAAATAATTATATTGGTTTGATATTAATAACCTTTGGAATTTTGATTTTAATTACGGCGATTGCTATTTTTCCTAGTGAAAGTAGTTGGGGAAGCGTTTATTCAGTTTTGGGGGTTATTGTTTCTTTGGTTGGGGTTACTCAGTTTACTAAACGGTTAAATCAGCCTAAGAAATTAATAGTGAATGTGAGCTATTTTTTTATGTTGATTTTAATATTGATATTTATAGATTATATCGGAGTGGTTAATATTCATCAAGCACCAAGATTTTCATTGGTAAAAGTTTCTGGTGAAAATGTTATATATTATGATACGCCATTTTATGATGTAATTAGATGTAATGTAAATAAAGAAAGTGAAACGTTTAAAGTAATTAGAAATCAAAAATATGATAGAGATCATATTGATAATTTTTGTAATAATTAAAAGGATATATATTGTCAAGAAATTTTGACGTTAAAAATCATTGATGTAAAGAAATTTTGATAGAAATTGTAAAATTAAAATGGTAATATGGGGTTGTAAGGAGGAAAAGCTATGGAAATAAGTGAGTGTTTGAAAAATGGTCGTCAAAAGATTAATATTACTCAAGAACAGCTAGCTGATAAGTTAGGAGTAACAAGGCAAACTATCTCAAGTTGGGAAACTGGTAGAAGTTATCCGGATATTGCCAGTATTGTTAAGATGAGTGAAATATTTAATATGTCATTAGATGAATTATTAAAAGAACATCCAAAATTAAATAAGCAAGATAGTTCTAAAATAAAAACTATTGCTTTTGGTAAATTAACTAAAGATGAAATAGAGTATACTGAAAATTATGTAGAACAAATAGTAGAAAAGATTAATAATATTTTAAAATAGCTTATTTGAAAAGTCCTTAAATTAAGGACTTTTAATGTATATGATTATTATAACTGCAGATTTACATTGGTTTTTATAAAAATTTTGCTTTTTTGGTTATGCATTAATAATGGTGCTTCATAAGTTTGAATCATTTCTAAAGGGGCCATTGTTTTTTTTAGTTCAAGTGTATCAAAAACCAATTGAAGTTGAGTTGGATTTAAGTTATTAATAATTGAAGAGTAAGTTTCCATAGGGGTATTAATAATAGCTTGGTATAGTAATTCGAAGTCTAAAGCTATCTTAAAGTCTAACGAATCTAATAATTCTATAAGACTTTTTTTAGTACCATCTTGGTGATATTCTTTACTTAATGGTCGAAAGAATTTAATTAATTTTGGTAAGTTTGGAAGATTATCAAATGCAGCTTCAATTTCTTGATATTTTGGAGTGTTGCGGCGATTTTTAGCTTCAATAGTTTGTTGGTCAGCAAGTTCTAGATTTATTAATTCTTTTTGCGCTAAAGCACTACCGTGAATAATGGCGTCAATTTCTAATTCAAAATAATCTTTATTAGTTAGAAAGTATTCAGGGTGATAATTAACTATTTGAATTTCTTTGAGCCAACGGTAAATTTGTGGAGTTAGTTCTTCTAGGTTAGCTAAAGCTTTTTTAAAGATTTTATTTTGTCTTTCGTGGTAAATGTCACTAAAGGCTTTGATAATATTTTCATCAGTTGGTTTAGGTTTTTGTTTCCAACCGCTGGGACTTAATGGATTAGAAAAATAGTGGTAGTATTTTCTTAAAGTTCCTAGATGGTGACTAATCATGTAAGTATCACCATAAGCAAAAGCGGTGTCGATATCAGGTTTTAGCCCTTCATCAAAAATTCGTTTACAAATAATATATTTTAAATAGTCAGGGTGATTTCTATGAGTTTTAGCCCATTCATCAGCAAGTGAACGTTCTAAAAAGTTTTGGTAATCGATAAGGCAAACATAATTAGAAATGTAATCATGGAGGGGTAATTTTTTATTAGTGATTAAGTTTTTTAATAATTCATTAAAAGCGGTACTATCATAGCCGATCAAGGGTGTTATTAGTTCGTCGAATAGCTGAGGGTTTTTAGATAGTTTAATAATAATGGGATCAACAATAGCTTGGGTAGTTAGGCCCATTTCAAAATGCGTGTCTAAGTATTTTTTGATAGCTTGTTTATCAGGGTGCAAATTAAAACGTAAATCATCATTAATTTTTTCTATTTCTTGTGACATATTATTTTCCTTTCTGATTTAATTATATCAAAAATTGGTATATAAAAAAAGGAAATGGTAAATAATAAAGGTGAAAGGATGGTTATAGATGAATGTAAATAGTGAATTATTAGAATATTTATATCAAACTGCGGCAATGGGAAGGTATACGATGGAAGCGTTAGTGAAAGAACTTCATAATAAAGATAATAAAATTAAAGATTTTGCCGAAGATGTATTAAAAGGTTATGAAAAACATATGATAAAGTGTGAAAAGTTATTAAAAAAAGAGCATGTGGTTAAAAAAGATAAAGGACTCATGGCGAAAGTGATGTCTAGTACTGCCATTAAAAAAGAAGTGATAATGGATAATAGTGATTCGGCGATTGCTGAAATGTTAATTCAAGGCTTTACTATGGGAAATCTTGAAATGGAAAAGAAGATTAAACAATATGAAGGTAAAGCTGATGATAAGATAATTGATTTAGTCAAAGCACTTTTGAGTTTTGGTGAAGAAAGTATTAAGCAAGCTAAGAATTTTTTATAAATAGTGAAAGTCACTATTTTTAATTTGACCTTTTTATAATATGCGTTATAATATTACACCAAGGAGTAATGTATATGAATAGTTATTTGGGTAAATCTATGAAACAAGAGCTTTTGAATTATTTATCAAAATATTATTTGGGATACCGAGATAAAGTTACCTTTGATAGTGATATAACTTTTGGCGTGGAAGTAGAAGTTTTAACAAAACATCTCTATTACCCGGCTCAGTATTGTGACAATATAGTTGACTTACGTAATAGAGTGATGAAAAAAGATATGGATTATATTGTGGCTTATGAAGATTATGACGATATGGTTGTTGGGGGAGAATTAATTTCGCCGATTCTTATTAATTTGGAGGATTGCTGGCAAAATTTAAAAAGTACGGTTGAGGAATTTATAAAATATACAGGTGATGCCCAAATTACTTACCACACTGCTGGACATATTCATCTAGGACATGATATTTTAAAGGAAGGCGATTTAGTTAAACTGGTTAAACTGTATGCAGCTTTTGAACCAATTATTTTTAGGTTTGCCGCTGGTGAATTTTTAAATATTAGAGCAGGGGCAACTAGCTATGCTAAACCGATTGCTAAAAAAGTTAAAGATTTTACCGGCAGTGATGAAGATATTATTAGTAAATTATGTTTTGATGGTAATGTTGGTACGCTGATGATTCCTTTTAAATATAATGGATTAAATTTGTCTAATTTAATTAGTGGCAATGATACATTAGAATTTAGAGTACCTAACGGAACACTTTCGTTACCTATTTGGCAAAATAATGTTAACTTTTTTGCACATTTGTTAATGGCTGTCAATAATTATGATGAAGAATTAATCGATTATTATTTATCTAATTTATCATTTCCATTTAATGATAGGGCGATAGTGAGAGAGTATAATAAGGTTTTAGATTTTGATAGGGCATTAGAATTAGCAGATATTGTGTTTACTGATGAATTAGATAAACTTTATTTTTTAAGACAGTATTTAAAAGATGGTAAAATAGCATCGGAAGAGATTATTAATGGTTACCAATTGGAAAAATCGGCGCCATTTGTGAGGTAGTTTATGCTAAAGAAAATTGAGAAAGTTTTGTTACCAATTCGTTTTGATTTAACTGTTCCTAAGAATATAAAGTTTGGGATTGAAATCGAAGCTGAAGGACGTGATATATTATCGGAACTTTATAAAGTAAGTAAGCCTGAATGTTTAAGTGTTAATACTAATAAAGATGCATGGCTTTTAAAATCTGATTTGACAGTGCCCAATGGAGCTGAGATAAGTTCGCCAATTTTGACGTTTAGTGATAGTAAATGGGATGAATTGTTAGAAGTTTGTAATTTTTTTTCAGAAAATGGTCTTAACCCTGGAGAACATACGGGATTACATATTCATTTATCTTCTGAAGATTTTTTGCAAGATAAGTATGATTTATATAATTTACTGAAGTTTTATGCAGTTTATGAAAGTGTGTTATATTTATTTGGAACTGGTGAATATGTAAATTATCGAACTCAAATATATGATCGTGGAGCTTTACCTATGGCTTATGATATTTGGCGATTGTTTGGAAGGAAAGCTTATCATGAATTAGTTAATGATAAGTTATTACCATTCCTTAATTTCACTTATTTTAAAGGACTTAGATTAACTAATTTATTGGGAAGTAAAGAAACAATTGAATTTAGAATGGCGAATGGTAGTTTGAATTTGGCAATTATCCAAAATTTTGTTAATGTTTATACTCATGTATTTTCTTATGTGTTATCGGATGAATATGATGATGATTTGATTACTAGAAAGTTTAGGGAACTTAAACACTTAAATTTTAATCCACATGTTGAAAATTATTTGAATACATCCCTTGAAGATCTTTTAGAATTTGCTGATTTAATTTTTGATAACGAATTAGATAAATTATACTTTTTAAGGCAATGTATTAAAGAACCAGTAAAACCGGGATATGGTTTACAAAAGGCGAAAACTTTTTATAAAAAAAATCTTTAGTTTTTAAGGCTAAAGATTTTAATATTGCAAATTTTGAATACTAGCATTTTCATTACTATGGCTTTCGCGTTGGCCTAAGAATTCTTGATTACTTACTTGTTGTTCTTCTGTAGCTAAGGCTTGTTTAGACATTAAAATTGCTGTTTTTAAATCATTGTTTTCATTAATCATTTCATCATCATCTAAGGCGATTAATTTGATGATTTCACTAAAAGTAGTTAAACCTTCAGTGACTTTGTTCAAACCATCTTGTAACATAGTAGTAACGCCAGCATTATAAACCATTTCTCGTAACTTTTCTTTGCCAACATCTTCACTTAAAGCATCACGAATTTGTTGATTAATACGTAAGACTTCTTGAATGGCAATACGGCCTTTGAAACCGCTATTACATTGTTCACAGCCTTCAGCTTCGTAAATTTCATTAACTTCTTTATTTAAAACTGTTTTAAAGATAGCTTTTTCATAGTTGGTTGTTGGTCTTTTAGTACGACAGTTTGGACAAAGTTTACGGGCTAATTTTTGAGAAATAATGCCTTCTAGGGCAGAGGCTAATAAATATTTTGGCACTTCCATATCGATTAAACGCTCGATTGTATTTAATGAATTGTTGGTGTGAACTGTTGAAAGTACTAAATGTCCAGTGATAGAAGCTCTGACGGCAATTTTAGCAGTTTCAGTGTCACGGATTTCTCCGATCATGATAATATTGGGATCTTGACGAAGAATTGAACGTAATGCTGAAGCGAAAGTAAGGCCGATTTGGCTGTTTACTTGAACTTGGTTAATACCGGCAATATCCATTTCAATCGGGTCTTCAACGGTTATGACATTAGTTGTGCTTCTATTTAAGAATTGTAAAATTGAGTAGACGGTAGTTGATTTACCAGTACCGGTGGCTCCGGTAACTAATATAATTCCATTAGGTACAGAAATCATTTCTAACAATTTGTGGTAATTTTCTTCACTAAAACCTAATTGGTCAATTCCGGCTAAACTCATAGAATAGTCAAGAATACGAATAACAACTTTTTCGCCATTAATAACAGGTAATGAAGAGACACGTAGGTCAAGATTAATGCCTTGTAAAGTAGCTTTTATGGCTCCGTCTTGGGGTCTGCGGGATTCAGTGATGTTCATTTTAGAAATAGTTTTAATTCTAGTGATTAAATAATCGCGAACGGAATTAGGAACTTTAGTATATTCTACCAGTTCGCCGTCGATACGAATACGGGCTAGTAAAAAATCCTCGTAAGGGTCGAAGTGGATATCTGAGGCCCCGCGCTTAGATGCGTCCACTAAAATATCATTTACTATATCAACAATCGGGGTATTTTGAAAGTCAAAATTTCTTAACATTTGTTTCCTCCTCTTATTTTTCTTTTATTTAAGGACTAGCATTTATCCTAGATATATTATATAATAGTTTTAGAATAAATACAATTTAAAAGGAGCATAAAAATGAGAAAATTGAATAATAAGGGTTTTTTATTAGTTGAAACGATTGTTGTGGCTACCTTTACATTAACCGTTTTAGTGGCACTATTTATTCAGTTTAGAAATTTAGTGGTTAGTTATAATAATAGTTATAATTATAACTCGGTTGAGGGGATATATAATTTAGAAGCGGTAGAAACATATATTTCTCAGTACCAAAATAGTTCTAATTCCTTAGTTAAACAACTACATGATTCTAGTAAACCTTATTTAGTGGTTTATAATGGAAGTTGTAATACTTCGTTAGGAATTGGTGATTTGGCTGGTTTTTGCGGCCAGTTAATGAGTGCGGGTAATTTTGAAACAGTGCTTTTTACTAGTTCAGATTTAACGGAATTAAAAGAATATGTTAATAATAACGATGATTCTAATATTTCTGAGCAAATTCGTAATTTAGTTAATCGTTTGGACAATGTCTCTAACCAAAATAGATTGATTGCCGAATACAAGGATGGTACTTTGGCGACTATTGTTTTTGGTGTGGACAGTGAGGTGGCATTTAATGGTAAAGTAGGTGAGCTAATATGAAACTAAATAATAAAGGTTTTACGGTTGTTGAATTATTAGCCTCATTTATTTTAACAATGATTATTGTCGTCTTTCTTTTTGAAATTGTATTGGAACTTCGTAATTTATATTTAAATGAGTCAGTGAGAACGGCATCTATTAACGAAAATGCTTTAGTCGTTAATGCGATACATAATAATCTTGATGATAAAATTATAACTGGTGGGAGTTGTACGAGTACAAGATGTACAATTACGCATACAGAAGGTAGTTTAACGGTTTCAGTATCTGGCAATACGGTAACAGTTGGTAGTCAAAAGTTTGAATATCCAGAAAAGGCCGATTTGCAGTCGGTAAGTTTGACTAAAGTTGGCCCTGTTAACACGGGAACTGCTGGTATTAATTCTTATTTTAAAATTAGTTATATAGTGAGAAGTGCTGATTTAAATGATGATATTATTTTCAATTATGTTTATCCATATATAGCTTAAAATAAATCAATCCAAGCATCAAAGAAAATAAATAATAAAAGTCCGGAA
Organism: uncultured Bacilli bacterium; assembly: GCA_944358495.1. GTDB lineage: Bacteria > Bacillota_I > Bacilli_A > RF39 > UBA660 > Coprosoma. The sequence goes on along the minus strand of CALVRF010000015.1, from coordinate 12,157 downwards.
ATGATGCTGTGCAGGATACGGGAAAGTAAAAATGGTAAGTATTTAATTTTGGTGTCACTTAAAATACTTACTATTTGCATATGAACACTTAAACCGCCAAATGATAATATCATAACAGATAAAACGCATTTTAATTTTAATGGGATATCTTCCATACTGATATATTTTAAACCTTGGGTCATTTCCACACCACCATTTAATAAGCTTTGAAGAACACTATTTAAGTTTAAATTGTTATCGATAATGGTGGTAATGACTAAACACATGGTCATGACCCCTAAGATTAATAAAAGGGTATCAATACTATGAAGAATGGAGTTAGTGATGATTTCGCCAAAGCTTTCTTTGTTTTTGAGTCTTTTTTGGTGCATGGCATTGATGGCTTTGATTAAACTAACTTTTTCTTTTTCTTTGGGGCTAGGATAGTAGTTTCTTAGAAGCAGGCCAATAATAATATTACCGGTGTAATGGCACAATAAAAGAAGTAATCCCACTTCTTTATTATTAAGGAAAAGTAAAGAGACAGTTCCTAAAATAAATAAGGGATTGGCAAAACACGAAAAACAAAGTATTTTAGTGGCTTCGTTTTTATTTAAATCTTTATTTAAGTATAATTCTCTAGTGTATTTGGCGTTGGCTGGATTACCGGATAAAATGCTCATGACAAAGACGAAAGCAGCTGTACTTTTTATTTTAAAAAGTTTATTCATAAATGGTTTTAAAAGATTTCCAACAAATTCAGTCATACCATATTTAATCATAATTTCCGATAGGACAAAAAAGGGAAATAGAGATGGGAAAATATTGTTTTTCCAAATGGTTAACGAAAAAGAAACTGAATTTAAAATGGTTTCTCTTGCGGTTAAAACTTCAAAACAAATAAATATTAATATAATTATGATGATAGTGCTTATCCATTTTCTCATAAATTTCACCTAATTTGTATATCTTGTTAATAGAAAGGAACTACATATGATTAATAAAGTATATGAAAAAGTAAAAGATTACATTAAAGAAAATTATAAAGCTTTATTAGTTTTTATTATTTTAATATTGGTAGTTACTGTTAGATTACCTTATTATATTTCGGCTCCGGGTGGAGCGATTGATACATCGGAAAAAATTAAAGTTAATACGGATTTTGAGATGAGTGGTTCATTAAATATGGCCTATGTTTCAGAAATTCAAGGGACTATTCCTTTACTTCTTTATGCGATGATTAATCCGGACTGGGATATTGAAAAGGAAGAAGAGGTTACGGTTGGTAGTGAAAGCATTGAAGATGAGATGTATCGTAATCAAATGCTTTTAGAAGAATCAAACGATATTTCTTTATTGGTAGCTTATGAATATTCGGATATTGATTATCAAACGACGAATAATAAGGTTTATGTGACTTATGTTGATGATTTGGCCAAAACTTCTTTAGAAGTTGGTGATGAAATTATTGCCGTAGATGGAAATAAAATAACTGAAAAACAAGATTTATATGATTTAATTAGTGATAAACAAGTAGGAGAACAGGTTCAATTTACAGTAATTAGAGATAAAAAAGAAAAAGATGTTGTGGCTACATTAATCAATGTGAATGGAGTGCCAAAAGTTGGTGTGATTATTACCGAAACTTTAGACATCGAATCTAGTCATCATGTTGATTTAGTTTTTGATGATAAAGAGTCGGGTTCATCAGGTGGCTTAATGATGACATTAACTATTTATAGTTATCTTAATGAAATGGATTTGACTAATGGTAAAAAGGTTATTGGAACAGGAACTATGAGCCGAGATGGAACGGTAGGTGAAATAAGCGGAGTTAAATATAAATTGATGGGTGCGGTTAAGGAGGATGCGGATATATTTTTGGTGCCTAAAGGCAATAATTATAATGAAGCTAAAAAACTAAAGGAAGAAAAGGGTTATGATATTGATTTAGTTCCAGTAGAAACATTTGAAGAAGCCTTAAACTATTTAAAGAATTTATAGGTTATTAATAAATTCTTTTTTCTTAGACCTGTTCACATTATTTTCACAAGGGTATTGATTTTTTTGCAAAAATCATATATACTTTAGTAGTGTGAGTGATAAATTCGCACATTCTTGAAAATATAAAGTGGTGATAAAATGGAAAATCATGTAAATGTGGTATGGGAAATACCTTATTTTGACATTCCAATAACCAATGTTGTTGTAATGTCTTGGATAGCAATGATCGTTATTATATTATGGGCACTTATTGCCACAAGGAAAATGAAACTGGTTCCTACGGGCCTTCAAAATACAGCCGAAATAGTAGTAGAGACTATTACAAATTTTACGGCTAGCTTCTTAGGTGAACGTGGAAAAAGTTTTGCTCCTTATGTTGGCTCTGTTGCTTTATTCTTAGCGATTGCCAACACCTTAGGAGCTTTATTTATGTCTACTTTATCTGATGGTTTAATAGCTCCACCAACTAGAGACTTTGCTATTCCGGTAGCTTTGGCTGGTATGACTATTATCATTGTAGTGGCTGCTGGTATTTATTATAAAGGTCTTAAAGGTTTTATAAAACGATTGTTTAGCCCAATACCATTTTTATTCCCATTTAATTTATTGGAATTTATCACAAAACCATTATCGCTTAGTATGCGACTGTTTGGTAACATCCTAGGAGCTTATATTCTAATGGAGTTACTATTTGCAAATCTTCCGTGGGCAGTTCCGAGTATAGCATGTCTTTAGTTTGATCTGTTTGATGGATTGTTACAAACTTTTATCTTTGTACTTTTAACTGTATTATATATATCAGAAGAAGTCAAAGAGGAAGAAGAATAATTTGATAGGTGGTGAAAAAGAATGGAAATGTTAGGATTAATTGGTGCCGGAATTGCCGTACTTACTGGTTTTGGTGCTGGTATCGGTATTGGTATCGCAACTGGAAAAGCCGCTGAGGCTATTTCAAGACAACCTGAAGCCTCAGGAAAAATACAAGCTATCCTATTATTAGGTGCAGCTCTTGCAGAAGCAACAGCGATTTATGGTTTAGTAATCGCTATAATGATTATGGGAAATGTGTAAAATTAGTAACTATGGGGACTTCAAGCTTTGGTTAACAAAACTTGAAGTTTTCGTCGTTACATTTACGAAAATTTACTATTAAAAAATAGTTTAACAATAATAGAATGGAGCCGATAACATGGAAATAAATGAACAATTTTGGTCAACTTTATTTTTTACTGTTTTAAATATTTTGATTTTGTATTTTATTTTGAAAAAAATATTATTTAAACCAGTAACTAAATATATGAGTGACCGTTCTAATAAAATTAAAGAGGCTTTAGATATGGCTGAAGAAGCTAAGAAAAAAGTTGAAGAGATGGAAAAAGAACATCAAGCAAGACTAAAAGAAGCAAAAGAGCAAGGTGTCTTAATTATGGACACTTATAAGAAAAAAGCCGAAAATGAATATAATAGTATCATTGAAAAAGCTAAACAAGATGCAGAAATAATGATTAAAAATACTCGTAACGAACTTGAAGTTGAAAAAGAAAAATTGATAAATGATATCAAAGGCGAAGTAACAGAGTTAGTATTAGCGGCTAGTAAAAAAGTATTAAATGAAAATTTAGATGAAAAAACTAATAAAAAACTTATTCAAGAATTTTTGAACGAGAAAAAATAAAGGGAGGTGCATTAGTATGGCAGTGGTAAGTACCAGATATGCTAAGGCTCTTTTGGATTCGGCAAGCAATAAAAAACAGCGAGATAGTTTTAAAGAGTATTTACAAACCATAGCGAATTTATATACTAATAATGCTGAATTTAAAGAAACCCTTATTAGCCCACAAATAACTAACAATACAAAAGTTGAAATTGTTGGTGATATCATCAAGGCAGACAAAGTGTTTATTAAATTTATTGAATTATTATTTCAAGAAAATCGTATCAATTTAATTGCGGATATTTGTGATAAATATACACAAATGATTGATAAAATTGATAAAAAAATAAAAATGCAAATTATTACGGCAACCAAATTAACTAAGGCTCAAGCCGATGCTATAGCTTTACAATATCAGAAGTTATATGATGCAAAAGAAACTGAATATGAAACGTTAATTGATGAAACGATAATGGGGGGCGTAAAAGTCATTGTTGATGATAAAGTCTACGATGATACGGTTGCTACAAAATTGAATTCAATATTTGAAAATTGATAAGGAGGAAAACAAGTGTTAATAAAACCAGAAGAAATTAGTAACATTATTAGAAAAAAAATAAATGATTATGATGCCAAAATGCAAGTGGACGAAATTGGTTATGTAATCGAATCTGGCGATGGAATTGTTAAGGTTTTTGGCTTAAATAATTGTATGGCTGGTGAGCTTATAGACTTTGGTGATGGTGTGTTTGGTATGGCTATGAACCTCGAAGAAGAAAACGTTGGCTGTGTTTTATTAGGCGGTGAGTCACATATTAAAGAAGGCACTGTGGCTAAAAGAACTGGAAGGCCAGTGAGTATTGGTGTGGGTGATGAAATAATTGGTAGAATTGTTGACCCATTAGGTAAACCACTTGATGGTAGAGAAAATTATAAAATTGACGAATATCGTGATGTTGAGTTTTTAGCACCTAGTGTAATGGTTAGAAAATCAGTCGATACTCCATTGCAGACTGGTATTTTAGCTATTGATTCAATGGTCCCAATCGGCCGAGGACAGCGTGAATTAATTATTGGTGATAGACAAACTGGTAAGACAGCTATTGCGATCGATACTATTATCAATCAAAAAAATGAGAATGTTATTTGTATTTATGTAGCTATTGGTCAAAAATCATCATCAGTAGCTGGAGTGGTTGAAACTTTAAAAAAACATGGGGCTATGGATTATACTATTATTGTTTCAGCTACGGCTAGTGATTCTGCACCAATTCAATATTTAGCACCTTATTCTGGCTGTGCAATTGCTGAGTATTTTATGTATAAAGGTAAAGATGTATTAATTGTTTACGATGATTTATCAAAACATGCACAAAGTTACCGTGCAATGTCGTTATTATTACGTCGTTCACCAGGTAGGGAAGCTTATCCGGGTGATGTCTTCTATTTACATTCAAGATTACTTGAAAGAGCCGCTAAATTAGATGATGAACATGGTGGCGGATCAATTACAGCTTTACCAATTATTGAAACTTTAGCAGGCGATGTATCAGCATATGTCCCTACGAATGTAATTTCAATTACGGATGGACAAATTTATTTAGAAAGCGAATTGTTCTTTAGTGGTCAAAGACCAGCAATTAATGCGGGACTTTCAGTATCACGTGTAGGTGGGTCAGCGCAGATTAAAGCAATGAAAAAACTTTCAGGTAGGATTCGTATTGACTTGGCGCAATATCGTGAACTTGCTTCATTTGCTCAGTTCGGTTCTGAACTAGATAAAGCTACACAAAATAAATTGATCCAGGGAGAAAGAGTGTTAGAAATTTTAAAACAGCCTCAATATAACCCAATTGCAGTTGAAAAGCAGGTTGTTATGTTATATGCAGCTGTTCATGGATATTTAGCTGATATTAAAAATAATGATGTTAATAGTTTTGCATCAGGTTTAGTAAAACATATTAGTGATAATCATAATGATATTTTAGAAGCTATCAAAACGCAAAAAGATTTAAGTAAAGAACTTGAAGAAAAAATTGTTGATAGTATAAACGAATATAAAAAGATTTTTAATGTCTAGAAATGAGGTGAAACTACTTGGCTAATACTAGGGAAATAAAACAAAGAATTAAAGGTGTTGAAGGTACTAAAAAAATTACCAAAGCCATGAAGTTAATTGCCGCCTCTAAATTAAAGAAAGCTAGAGAAATGCATGATAAAACTTTACCATTTTTTAAGCATATTAGGGAAGTAATGGTTGATATTATGAGGTCAACACCGGATATGAAATTAATTTATTTTGATAAACGCGAGAATAAAGAAAATCGCAAAAAAGGTTATATTGTAATTTCATCAGATACAGGACTTAATGGTGGTTATAATAGTAATGTTATTAAATATGCCGTGAGTAATATTGATAAAAAAAATAGTGTTGTTTTTCCAATTGGAAACGTAGTTAAAAATTATATGATAAAAAATGGTTATAATGTGGTTACAGATTTGGGAATTAAAAAGTATTCTGTAACTACAATTACGGCGGCGGATATTGCTAAACATATGGTTAAATTATTTAAAGATGGCGAAATTGATGAATTAGAATTGATTTATACTGATATGGAGTCAATTATGAATCTTGAACCGAATAGTATTAAACTATTACCATTAGATAATAAAGATTTTAATGCTTCTAGCGAGGGCATTAAAACGGTTTTGGAGTTTGCTCCATCGCCAGAAATAGTCTTTGAAAGACTTACTAATCAATATGTAAAAGGAATATTATATGGAGGTATGGTAGAGTCATTTGTTAGTGAACATTTTGCTAGAATGAATGCCATGGATAGCGCTACTACCAATGCTGAAAAGGTTTCTAAAAAATTAACTTTAGATTATAATAGAGCAAGACAACAAGCGATTACACAAGAAATTTCAGAAATTATTGGTGGGGCGATGAACATTAACTAAAGGAAGGTGATTATAGATGAATGAAGGAAAAATTTCACAAGTAAATGGTGCCGTTTTAGATGTAAAATTTGATAATGATAAATTACCTAATCTTTACAATGCCATAGATATTCCTTTTAAAGAAGGAAAAATCGTGGCGGAAGTTATGCAGCATTTAGGTAATGATACGGTAAGATGTGTGGCTATGTCTTCAACTGATGGCCTTCAAAGAGGAATGAAGGCTATAGATACGGGAGCACCAATTAGTGCGCCGGTCGGTGAAGAAGTATTGGGCCGTGTATTTAATATTTTGGGTGAAGCTATCGATGAAAAAGGTGAGGTTAAAACTGAAGAAAAATGGCCAATTCATCGTGAAGCACCAAAATTTGTTGATCAAAAGCCGGTTACTGAAATGTTTGAAACTGGTATTAAGGTTATTGATCTTTTAGCGCCTTATGCGAAAGGTGGTAAGGTTGGATTATTCGGTGGTGCTGGTGTTGGTAAAACTGTGTTAATTCAAGAATTAATTAGTAGTATTGCGACTCAACATGGAGGCTATTCAGTCTTTACTGGAGTTGGTGAACGTTCAAGAGAAGGTAATGATTTAATTGGAGAAATGGCAGAGTCAGGGGTTATCAATAAAACTGCTTTGGTCTTTGGACAAATGAATGAGCCACCAGGAGCGAGAATGCGTGTGGCATTAACTGGACTTACAATGGCTGAATATTTTAGAGATGTTAAACATCAAGATGTATTATTCTTTGTTGATAATATCTTTAGATTTATTCAAGCTGGCTCAGAAGTGTCTACTTTATTAGGTCGGATTCCTTCGGCGGTTGGTTATCAACCGACACTAAGTACTGATGTTGGGGCTTTACAAGAACGTATTACTTCAACTAAAAATGGTTCAATTACGTCAATTCAAGCAGTTTATGTTCCAGCTGATGACTATACAGATCCAGCTCCAGCTTCAATTTTTGCCCACTTAGATGCGGTTACGGCTTTATCAAGAGCGATTGCCGAGCTTGGTATTTATCCAGCTGTTGATCCGTTAGAGTCATCGTCAAGAATTATGGATCCAAATATTTTAGGTGAAGAACATTATAATACGGCGAGAGAAGTTCAAGCAATTTTACAAAAATATAAAGAACTTCAAGATATTATTGCTATACTAGGTATGGATGAACTATCTGATGAAGATAAAAAGATTGTTTATCGCGCTAGAAAAATTCAAAAATTCTTGTCACAACCATTCTTTGTTGGAGAACAGTTTACGGGTATTCCAGGGAAGTATGTTCCAGTTAAAGAAACAATTAGAGGTTTTAAGGAAATTATTTCTGGTAATATGGATGATTATCCTGAAGATGCATTCTTTATGGTTGGAACTATCGACGATGTTATTGAAAAAGCAAAAACTATGGAACAGTAGGGGATTACTATGAGTAAGACATTTAAATTTGAAGTAGTTACACCAACTGGAGTGTTTTATAGTGATGAGGTTAATTATATTAGTTTTGAGGCTATTGATGGGGAAATGGGTATTTTAAGTAACCATGCTCCACTTTTGGCAGCTAATAAACCTTGTACTTTGACAATTGAAAAAGATAAAAATAAAAGATATGCTTTTATTAGTGAAGGTTTTATCGAAGTTACTAAAGATAAAGTTTCTGCTGTTGTTGACTTTGCCGGATGGTCTAATGAGATTAATACGGAAAAAGTTCTTAGAGATAAAGCGGAGGCTGAAGAAGAGTTGGAAAGTCAAACTCAAGATTTAGGAAGACAGACAGAGTTAAAGGCTTCTATCGAACGGGCTAAGGCAGCGATGAAAACTTCGAGTATTAGAGATTAAAAAAACAACCTTTTTGGTTGTTTGGTGATAGGTATTTGGCCTATCTTTTTTTACTTTTTAAAAGTTATGGGTGTTATCTTAGTTTTTGCATTTGATTTAAACTTATGATATGATAAAAGTGGAATTATAATGATAGAGTTATAATACCTTTTTACCAAGTAAGTAGGGAGTGATTTATGATGTATTGTGAAAATTGCGGTAAAAAATTAAATGAGGGAGCGGATGTATGCCTTAATTGTGGCTGCCGAGTAAAAGAAAAGACAAATAATTTTGACGTGCAAACGATTCCTAGCGAATATAGGCCAATTTCAATGTGGGGCTATTTTGGATATGAAATATTATTTGCTATTCCAATTATTGGCTGGATCTTATTATTAGTATTTGCTTTAGGGGGAACGTCAAATATTAATCTTCGAAATTTCGCTAGATCTTATTTTTGTTTTTTGATTATTATTGCTATCATATTTATTATAGCTATGGCTATTGGGGTTGGAACGACAGCTGCGATGTATTAAAAAAACAGTTTTAAACTGTTTTTAATTTTATAAAATGGTCGGGAAAACAGGATTTGAACCTGCAACCTCTACGTCCCGAACGTAGCGCTCTACCAAGTTAAGCTATTTCCCGATAAATATATTATAACGCAAAATTAATGAAAAAGCCATAGGCTAAAGCTATGACTTTAAATTTCGATGAATAAATTTAAATATTTCAACAACTATTAATGGTGAAATAGAAAGCATTAATACAATTAACCACTCAGTACCTGTTAAAGGACATAATGAGAAGAAATTACTAATAGTTGGAACTAGTAGTACGATTAAAAGCAAAACAGTTGAAATTAACATTGCCCCAAATAAATACTTATTTCTTGGTGAATGTTTACTAAATAAAGATATAGTATTAGAGTGTTGGTTCAAAGCATGAACAATTTGGGCTAAACATATTACACTAAAGGCCATAGTTACTCCAGCAGTATAACTTCTATCGTGACCAATAATAAAGGCTATTAAGGAAATTATACAAATATATATACCGTAAAAAATAATTCTAGTAATTAAACCTTTTTCAAATAAACTGCCATTTTTAATTGGTTTTTGTTTCATAACATTGGGACTAGCTGGATCAACTCCTAAAGCCAAAGCCGGAAGTGTATCAGTAACTAGATTGATAAATAAGATGTGAACAGCTAAAAGGGGTGTATTCATATTAGCAACCATAGCGATAAACACTAATAATACTTCGGCAATATTACCAGCCAATAAAAATTGAATTACTTTTTGGATATTCCTAAAGACTCGCCTTCCTTCAAAAATTGCCGATTCAATAGTTTTGAAGTTATCATCCAATAAAATCATGTCTGCAGCATCTTTAGCAACATCAGTTCCACCTTTACCCATAGCGACTCCAATATCTGCACTTTTAAGAGCTGGGGAGTCATTGACCCCATCGCCAGTCATGGCAACGATTTCTTCATTTTCTTTTAAAGCTTTGATAATTCTTAATTTATCTTCAGGACTAACTCTAGCAAACACACATATTTTATTTACATCTTTAGCTAGTTGTTCATCCGACATTTTATTTAACTCATCTCCACTAATAGCTATATCGTTATTTTGTAAAATTCCCAAATCTTTGGCAATTGCCGTCGCAGTTAATTTATGATCTCCAGTAATCATAATAACTCTAATACCTGCTTCATGGCATGTTTGAATAGCTTTATAGACTTCTGGTCTTGGTGGATCTATCATGGTAATTAAACCGATAAAAGTTAAATCATTTTCAATGTTTTCTTCATTTTGAGGTAAATTATTTAATTTTTTAGTAGCCAGCCCTAGGGTTCTTAAACCTTCACTAGCTAATTTATTACAAGCAACTTTTATTTGTTTTTTTAATTCGGCTGTAAATTTTTCATCTTTATTGTTATTTTTAATTTTAGTGCAAATTTCTATTAGTTCCTCAGCTGCCCCTTTAGTATATGCAATATAATTATTATCTATTTGATGAACGGTAGTCATTCTTTTGCGATAAGAGTCAAAAGGTTGTTCAAACAATTTTGGAAGTTTTTCTTTTATGTTATTAACGTTATATCCTTGTTTTTGAGCAAATTCTAATAAAGCTCCCTCGGTTGGGTCGCCAATTATTTTATCATGTTCATAGTAGGCATTATTACAAAGAATAGATGCATAAATATAGTCATTATCCCATTTATTTTCTGTATTATTATTGATTAGATTATCATAGACCAAAGTTTTAACTACTGTCATTTTATTTTGAGTCAGTGTTCCTGTTTTATCAGTACAAATAACACTTGAACTACCAAGAGCTTCAACCACAGGAAGTTTTTTTACCAAAGCATTCTTTTTGGCCATTCTTTGAACACCAAGGGCCATAACAATCGTGGCCGTAGCTGGAAGTCCTTCGGGAATAACGGAAATAGCTAGAGAAATAGCTATCATGAGTAAACTAGTTAGGTCTTTACCATAGAAAAAACCAATAATAAATATGATAATGCTTATAGTAATACCAACAATACTTAAGGCTTCACCAACAGCATTTAATTTTCTCTTTAATGGACTATCTAGCTCATCTTCATCATCTAACATTTTAGCAATTTTTCCAATTTCTGTATCCATACCTGTCGCCACTACGACACCGGTGGCTGTACCGTAAGTAACAATAGTAGAGGAGTAAAGCATGTTAGTACGATCAGCTAAAGCCGTTTCAATGTTTAATACCGTATTTGCATCTTTTTCTTCGGTGACACTTTCACCAGTTAAAGATGACTCATCAACCTTTAACTGATGTTCTTCGATAATTCGAATATCAGCTGGCACAATAACACCATCTTCTAAACGGACAATATCACCAACAACTAAATTGGCAGTAGAAATGAAATTCCATTTATTATCTCGAAAAACTGAAGTGTAGGGAATATTCATTTTTTTAAGAGCTAAGACGGCATCTTGGGCTTTTTTTTCTTGAAAAATACTAATGGTTATATTGACTATAATGATAATTAAAATAACAACAGCTTCCGCAATTTCTCCTAATATAAAAGATAGAATAGTGGCGATTAATAAAATGATTATCATCCTATCAGTTAGCTGTGTTAGTATCATTTGTAAAAGACTGATTTTTTTCTTTTGTTTAAGAACATTTTGTCCATATTGTTCAAGTCTTTTGTTAGCTTCTTTCTCACTTAAGCCATGCTTGGAACTGCCAACACTTTCTAAAACTTCTTCGATATTTTTTGAATAAGCATCCTTCATATTATCACCATTTTCATTGTAACATAAAAATTAAAGTACTTATTTTATAAATGTGCATAAATAATAAAAACATACAAATACTAGACAAAAATTATTGACATATTTATTAAAAATCCATATAATGAATATGTAGTTATGCCGCAATAGTATAAAGGTATTACGAGGCCATGGTAAGGCTTTAATCGGCGTTCGATTCTCCGTTGCGGCACCATAGGGAAATTAGTCGAACTAATCGACTTTCAATAAACAAAGGTTAATTTCGGTTAATCTTTTTTGTTTGTCTGAAAGGAGTTTGATTAATGATGCAAATAGTAAAAGAAAAACTAGAAATTGATGAGGTATTAGAAAAGAAAATTAATAATTTACTTAAATTTAGTAATATTAAAGCAAAGCTACGAAATGGTAATATTATTCACATTCTTAAAACAAACATTGCTTATATAGAACCACATAAGTTAG
>CALVRF010000014.1 GCA_944358495.1 uncultured Bacilli bacterium | reverse complement strand
TTGTCACCATATGGGGGAATTGGAACAATAAGTAAGTATTTGCCAATGGGAACATATTATGTATATGTAAAAGATAGGGCTGGAAATGTAACAGAGTTTGATGGTAAAAATAGTTTTGTAGTAAAGGATGATGTTCCACCGACATGTAAGATAACTGAATCAGGGCCAAAGGGAAATAATAATTGGTATATAGGCGACGTAAAGTTAACCTTAAGTAAGAGTGATAAAGAGAGTGGTATTGGGAGTTATGGATTAATAGCATCAAGTACAGAAACTTATAATAGTAAATCTAGCGTAACACATACGTCAGATACAAAAGGTATTACATATTATGGATATGTAAAAGATAAAGCAGGTAATACTAATAGGTGTTCAAAGACATTTAAACGTGATGCAACTAAACCTTCAATGAGTAATATAGTTAATAGTAGTGGAGGAAATTGGACAAATCAAAATGTTACAATTTCAGCAAATGCAAGTGATGGAACTTCAGGAATGAATAATATAAAATATAGTTATTCGTCAAATGGTTCTGGTACTGCTAGTGACTGGGATGCAGGATCTTCAGCTACATATGTCAAAGGAACATGGTCAGCAAATCGAAATGATACAGTTTACCTTGTAGCTACTGATAATGCTGGAAATCAAAGTATTTATAATGCGGGTGCTGTAAAAATTGATAAGACACCACCAAATGCTCCTTATGTCGGTTCACTTTGGCTTGGTGGAAGTTTAAATGTTAATAGTAATAGTTGTAATAATGTTGGCGGAGGTCAGGGAGATGCCTCTTGCGATGTATATATTTCCACAGGACGTTATAGTACGTGGTGGTTTGATAGCTCATATTCTCATTCTGATGCTGGAGGAAGCGGAATAAATTATAATCAGAATTATTGGACACATGATGGTAGTAGTTCAGACTATTATCCGAATTGGTCTACTAGTTGCTGTGGAAACTGGACCGCGGATAGTGGTGGTTATAATTATGCAACATGGATTACCTGGGGGTTAAGAAGTATTGATAATGCTGGGAATGTGGGATATACAACAACTGTTAGATTTCATATAAGCTATTGGTAAAATATAATTTACTAAAAAATCTAAAGGAGGGTATATGAATTTAAAAAAAATAGTAATATTTTTAGTCATTATTGTGTTAACGGGATGTGGAATATCTGAGACTAAACAGAACGAAACTAAAATTCAAGAAAATAAAGAGAAGTCAGTAATTATAAATGATGGAAATATGGAAACTATTAACAGTAAAGGATTTAAAATAGACTTAAAGAAAAACGGAGATAATGCTGTTATTGTTATTCAAAATGATAAGGCGAAAAAAGAGCAGGCATATCGAATAGATTTTACAATTCATCAAAAAGAAGGAAATTCTACAGTGCAAGAAGTTTATATACCCGCTAATATGCCTGAACCTTTGGAACTAAATACTAATTTAAAATCAAGTGATGTAACTAATATTGAATATAAAATAACTGAAACTGAGTCTATTTTAAAAGGTAATAATAAGAATTAAGTATCTTTAATATTAGTATGAAATATTTGGTATATAAACTAAAGGTTTTGTTGAAAAACTTCAAAAGAGTAGTGTAGAACGAGTTAATAGTTATTTAGAGGAGGCTATTAAAATTGGTCTTGTTTATGATACTAATCTTTTAAGTATTGAAGAGCCAAATAAAAAAGATGTTATCCAACGGTAACATCTTTTTTGATATCCATTATTACTGGTAAAATAATTGGTTTTCTTCCAGTTTGGTTATTGATATAGCTAGATACATTATTGATTATTTCTGATTTAACTTCAGAGTAATTAACGCCAGTTTTTATTGTATTATTTATTGCATCTTTGCTTATTCTTTCTAGTTTTTTTAATAGTTCAATGTTATCATTTACTAGAACAAAACCACGTGTAATAATATTTGGATTACTTAATAATTTATGATTTTTGGTATCAATGTTGGCAATGACAACAACAATGCTGTCATTGGCCATTACTTTACGATCTTTCATTACAGCGTTACTAACGTCTCCGATACGATTACCATCAACGCAGATATCACCAGCTTGGATTTTCCCGTCTTGGTGAATAACACCGTCTTTAAGAATTAAAACATCACCATTGCCTAAAATAAAAGTATTTTCTTTTGGCACACCACATTCGATAGCTAAATCAGCATGGGTTTTAAGCATACGATATTCACCGTGAAATGGCATGAAGTATTTAGGCTTAGCTAGTCTGATCATAAGTTTTAATTCATCTTGGTTACCGTGTCCACTAGTGTGGATATCACTTAATGATGTGTTTGTATAAACGGTAACTCCCTTTAAATATAGTTTGTTAATTGTACGTGAAATACTTAATGCGTTTCCTGGAATAGCTGATGAAGAGAATACAACTACATCATCAGGTCTTAGTTTAATTTGTCTGAATGTTCCATTTGCTATGCGGCTTAATGCGGCTAATGGTTCACCTTGGCTTCCAGTACATAGTAAGCAAATTTTATCTGATGGATATTTACTTGCTTCTTCTTGAGTTATGAAAATATCTTTATGTTTGATATAGCCACCTTCAGTTGAAAAAGTGGTTAAAAAAGGGGAGGAAAACGCTGATAAACAACTTAAAGATAATATGATATTATCGGCAAAAAGTTGGGCAGTTGACAATAAAGGAAAAATGCCACAGGAGCCTGGGGTAAAAATCAATATATGACTAAGTGATTTACAAAAGATGGATATATCGAAAGGAATATTAAACTTCCATCTACTGGAGGTAGTATTGATGAAGCTTGTATCGAGGTAACAAATAAATCATCAAATGTAGCCAAGAAAAATGTTTATGATTATGTATACAATGATAATTGTACAATTAATTTAGATTTAGTAATAATTGGTAAGATAGGAAATACGCCAATAACAAGTAGAACATGGATGAATAAAGATATAACGTTAACAGCCACAAGTAGTTATACCGGAACTTATCAATGGTATAGTGGAAGTACAGCGATAAATGGGGCTACTAAGAAAAGTTATGTAGCAACTAAGGGTACGAACACTGAAGGAAAAGTAACATATAAAGTAAAGATGAAATCTGAGAAAAGAACACCAGAAGCCACATATGTAGCAGCGATTGATAAGAAGGCGCCAGCAATCTCAATAACATCAAAGATAGCAACAAAAGATAATTTAACGATTTCATTATCAGAAACGAGTAGTGGAAGTAGGTTAAAAGGCTATGCGATAACAAGTTCAGCTACTACGCCAATTACTTGGACAGCGATAAGTGGGACAAGTTATTTGAATACATTTAGTAAAGCAACAGGAACATATTATATACATGTAAAAGATGCAGCTGGTAATACGACATACAAAACAGTAAGTATTACATCAATGGATCCACCAACATGTAGTATTAGTTTAAGTGGAACTATGGGAACAAATAGCTGGTATAAGACAAATGTTGGAGTATCGATGGCAACTTCTGGAACAGTAAGTTCTAAAGGTTTAGCGACAACAGCTAATTCAACAAACGGAGTTAGTTCAGTAACGCATAGTACTGATACAAGTGGCGTTACATATTATGGTTACGTATCAAATGTAGCTGGAAGTTATAGTTGTTCAAAGACATTTAAAAGAGATGCTTCAGCACCGGCGATATCAGTGACAACTAAGATATCAGAAGTTAGTAATTTGACAATAACTTTGCAGGATAACATGAGTGGACTATCGGGGTATGCAATAACAACAAGTACAGAAAAACCAAGTAGTTGGACAAGTATAAGCGGGAAGAGTTATTCGAAGACGGTAACTAAAATAACCGGAACATATTATGTTTACGCAAAAGACGTAGCTGGCAATACAACATACAAGAGTGTGTATGTACAGGCATTGAAATCGCCAACATGTAGTATAAGTTTAAGTGGTAGCGTAGGTGATAATGATTGGTATGATGGAGATGTGACTGTAAAGATGACAACTAGTGGAACAGCTACGACAAAGGGACTTGCAACTACTAAGAATTCAACAAATGGTAAAACGTCTGTTGTACATAGTTCTGATGGTAAGAGTATTACATATTATGGATATGTAAGAGATAAAGCTGGAAATGTTGGTAAGTGTTCCATAAATGTGAAAAAAGATAGTACTGGGCCTTCAATAAGTAGTAGTAATAGTGGAAATAGTAATTGGACAAATCAAAATGTTATAATTAAAGGGTCCTTTGTGGATAATATTTCAGGCACTAATGGTATTGTATATAGATATTCAAAGACAGGAACTAATTATTCAGATTGGGATTATACTCCAACTACGACTTTTAGTGGAACATGGAGTGCGGAGCGTAATAATGACGTTTATTTAGTAGCTACTGATAAGGCTGGTAATACTACTACAGCGTATGCCGGTAAAGTTATGATTGATAAAACACCGCCATGGTATGTTAGTCATAAATACCAGTATATGCCAGATTGGGCATCATATAATAATGCAATCTTGTTTGATTTTGGTGAAAATATTGGTGTATCTTCGATACAATTACAGTATTGTTATGTAGATACTTGGTGTGGAAGTAACCCTAATAAGCAATGCTCTAATCTTAGTATATATAATCAAGGATGGGCAGATTGGAGTACTCAATATTATTTGATGAGTGGAACGACATATCGAGCTTCAGCTGGTTTTGGATGTCCACGTTATTCTGTGCAAATTCGCTATTATATCCGAGATTATGCGGGGAATGAGTCTTATCTTGGACCATATACTACTTATTTAGGATAAATATGTTAAACCTTATTGTCAATGAGATAATAAGGTTTATTTTTAAGATATTGAAAATATTTTGTTATTAATAGTTACTATGTTTTATAAAAACAGTTGATAATATATCTTATATAGTTGTTGGTTATAGTTGATTAGGTAAAACACTTAAATGGATAAGAATTTGCTTTGGCGAAATTATTAGGTATGACGGTAGTCAGTGTCTTGTTTTTATGACTGATAATTTAAAGAATGTGTGATTATGTTGTATATTATTAGTATGGTAATGTTGATTGTTAGATTAAACGAGATTTTTCTTGTTTTTTTGTATATAAAAAATAAAAAACTACCATAATAACCATGGGAGGAATACTATGGAAAAAACAAAATATAAAGATTTGGTTAATAAACATACACCAAAAGAAGATGTATTTTATAATGCAATTATTGCTTTTTTGATTGGAGGACTTATGGGAATAATTGCTCAAGGTTTAATTGATTTTTATTCTTATTATTTAAGCATTTCAACGAAGGAAGCTACAGTTTGTATGTTAGTTACATTAATATTTTTAAGTTGTTTATTTACTAGTTTGGGATTTTTTGATAAACTGGTTAATTTTGCCAAATGTGGACTTATTGTTCCTATTACTGGTTTTGCCCATGCGACAATGAGTGCAGCTTTAGAATATAGAAAAGAGGGAATGATTACAGGAATTGGAGCTAATATGTTAAAAATATCGGGAGCAGTTATAATTTTTGGGGTGGTTAGTGCTTGGACATTTAGTGTGATTAGAGCGATAGTGGGGGCGATTTAATGACTTTTAATTATAAAAATGTTTATATTAATGAAACGGCTACAGTAACTGGTCCTTATGAAGGAAAGGGTCCTCTTAGTAAATATTTTGATTATAGCTATGAGGATTTGTATTTTGGATGTAAAACTTGGGAGCAAGCTGAAAGTAAATTGGTTAGTGATGCCGTGGATATTTTACTTGGTAAAATTGGTTTAACGAGATTTGATGTTGATTTATTTATGGCAGGGGATTTACTTAATCAAATAACTGCTTCTAATTATGCAGCCGTTAATATGCCTTCATCTTTTGCTGGGGTATATGCAGCTTGTGCGACTAGTACTTTGGAATTAGCTTTAGGAGCAAGTATTGTTGAAAGTGGTTTTGCAGAAAGAGTAGTTTGTGCAACTTCCTCGCATAATAATGCGGCTGAAAAACAATTTAGATACCCAGTAGAGTATGGAGGGCCAAAAAGAAAAACGACTACTTTTACATCAACAGGGAGTGCGGCGTGTTTACTTTCTGCTAAGAAGTCTAGTATTAGAATAGAAAGTGCGACTTTGGGTTCAGTTATTGATTCTGGAATTAATGATGTTTATCATATGGGGGCAGTTATGGCTCCGGCAGCAGCTACTACGATTTATAATCATCTTAAAGATAATAATCGGACGATTGATTATTATGATTTGATTTTAACTGGTGATTTGGGTATTTATGGCAAGGAAATTTTAAAAGAGTATATGCAGATAGAATATGGAATTAATTTAAAAAATTATAATGATACAGGAGTTATGCTTTATGATTTAAAAGAGCAACCGGTTTATGCGGGTGCAAGTGGTCCGGCATGTGCACCATTAGTTACTTATAGTTATATCATGGATGCTATGAAAAAGGGAAAATATAAGCGGGTTTTATTAGTAGCAACTGGAGCTTTAATGAGTCCATCAATGGCTAACGAAAAGTTAAGTATTCCGGCGATTGCGCATGCGGTTAGTTTGGAGGCGATATAATGATATATTTAAATGCTTTTATATTTGCTGGCTTAGTTTGTATGATTGGACAAATTATTTTAGATAAAACGAAATTGACTCCTGGTCATATTACAGTTTTGTTTGTTATTGTTGGGGCTTTTTTGGATGTTTTTAATATTTATGATAGGTTGGTTTTATGGGCTGGTGGTGGTGCTTTAGTACCGATTACGAGTTTTGGACATATGCTTACGCATGGAGCAATTATGGGTTATAATGAGCAAGGAATTATGGGACTGTTTGTAGGTGCTTTTGATTTAACTAGTGCGGGAATATGTGCAACTATTATATCAGCATTCTTTATGTCTTTAATATTTAAACCTAGAGATTAAAAAAATATGTTGTTTCACATATTTTTTTTAATTATTTTTTTTATTTTTTGTTTTAGTGGTTCAGGGGTAATTTCTTCAGTTATTTGTTTAAATTTTTCTAATTTTTGATTATCTTTTGTTCTACTGATAATATCATATAGAAAATCTAAAACAACTTTAGCTTCATCTATATAATGATCGATTTTTGAAAAATAGTCTAATCTTTTACACAAATAGGCGAACTCCTCTTTGGTTCCATATTGCAGGAATGTTTCATAAATAAAATCAAAATCATTATTAAAATAAGCTGTTTCTATATCTTTAGGATTATCAAACATTAATTCTAGGCAACGACAAATGAGAACATTAGTTTTATAGGATATTATTTTTTCTTTAAAAATCCTGTGATTAAATAATTCAGTAAAGCCTTCATTTAATCCTTCAAAATAAATACCATGTTCATTGCCGATAGAAAAGCCACATAAATGGATGCCATTAATTATTTGACTAGAGGCAGCATGCAGAAATTCATGGCTTAGTGTTGGATATTTATTATTAAAAATATGAATGGTGTTGGTTTTAAGACTATAGTAACCTAAGCTTTTATGATCAATCTTTTTGTCATATGTTATTTGTAAAGAATCGATATTACCTAAAAGATTGATTAAGTTAATTGGCTCAACATAACTAATAAAGGTTTCAATTATATCTCCTAACTCTACATATTTATTATGGCTAATAATGTGTTTTTTGATTTTTGAAATCACTGTTTCAGGAATGAGAGGTAAATTATTAATAAATGAGTTTGGTATGTAAGTATTTAAAGCTCTTATTAAAGAATTATTTATATATTCAATATAAAAACAATCATCTTCTTTAGTTATATCTTTTAATACTTCATCTTTTGCAGTAAAAAAAACATTTAGAAAATTAAAAAAAGATTCCATTAAATCACCTTTTTTAATATTATACATGTCAATAAGATAATGTCAAGTGTAGTAAAAAGATTGTAATTTTTAATTATTTTGGTTATAATAAATATAAGATAGGGACGTGAAAATATGCGAAGAAAACAAATGAAAAAGCAAAGGAATATTGTTATAGCTTCTTTATTTAGTTTATTATTACTTTTTACAGTGGGATATGCAGCGTTTAGTACTACTTTAAATATTGGAGCTAAGGGGAATATAGTGGAGAAATCATATGCTGAAATTGGTGGCCAAGATTTAGAGGTAGTAACAACAGGAGATGGCCTATATGCTGATAGTTATGAAGAAGGCAGATATATTTATAAAGGAGCAAATCCAAATAATTATATAACCTTTAGCGGAGAGACATGGAGAATCATATCAGTAGAAAATGATGGAAGTATAAAAATAATGCGAAGTGAAAGCATCGGAAATAGAGCCTGGGATAGTTCAAATTCGAATAATTGGGTAAGACCAGCAGATTTAAATACCTATTTAAATGAAGAATACTTACCAACATTATCCGATTCTGATAAAGTAGTAAGTCATAACTTTAGTATCGGAGCCGTAACTTATTATAATAATGATTTAGCCGATCAAATAAATGATGAAAACGGGACTACTTGGAACGGAGAAGTAGGATTAATAACCGCAAGTGAATATTTAAGAGCAAATACAAATACCGCACAATGTGAAACACTCAGTTTAAATAATTCTAATAGCGAAACCTGTTTAACAACCAATTGGATGTATAATTCAGTTCCATCAGGTGGATTTATGTGGATAATTTCCCCGAACGCCGGCTATTCGAGCAACGTGTTCACTGTGAGCGGCCGCAGCGGCAATGCCGGTTATGTGTACGGCAGCAGTGCGAGCTACAGCAGCGGCGGCGTCGTCCCAGTTCTCTATCTGTCATCTGATATTACCTTATCTGGAACAGGAACATCAGAAGATCCATATGTCATAAGTTAGAGTAAAGACTAAATAGATGACATTTCAGCAAGCTCCCTTCTTGCGAGAGCCCCAAGGCGAACTTTCACGAAGTGAATAGTTCGGGAAAGGTAAACCGCGAGCTACTGCGAGCGGAGCCAAACATCAAGATTAAGAAAATAGTAGAAGGTATAAATGTTAATATATGAATGATAAGACGATTAAATTCGCCTTTTTACTTGTTTTATTATGGAAAATATAGTATCTTATAGGTGAAGGAAGGTGTTTATATGAGTTTAGAAATGAATAAGTTACATCATAAAATGAATGAATTTCTAGAAGAAAAAAATCCGCAAAATGAAGAAGAATTAAAAAAGTGTTTGGATGAGTTTATGGGGAAATATAATTCTGATTTACTAGATATTGAAGATACTCCTAGTGTAAAGGCTTTAGAAAAATTAGAAGAGGCTTATGATTGTGAAGATGAAAAAGAAGCTAAAAAATTGGCTAAAGAGGCATTAAAAATCGATCCGTTTTGTGTGGATGCTAAAAGATTTTTGTTTAACTTTGAAGAAAATCCATTTAAGTTATTAGAAAAAATGGATAAAGCAATTAAAGAAGAAGAAGAGCATTTAAAAGAAGAAGATTTATTTAATGATGAAAATATAGGAATGTTTTATGGCCTTTTTGAAACAAGACCTTATATTAGATTAATGTGGGATAAATTAAATTTGTTACTTAATTTAGGAATGCTTAGTCAAGCTAAAGAGGTGGCTTTAGAAATTATCAGACTTAATGAAAATGATA
This sequence comes from uncultured Bacilli bacterium, assembly GCA_944358495.1. GTDB lineage: Bacteria > Bacillota_I > Bacilli_A > RF39 > UBA660 > Coprosoma. Next base: position 11,738 of record CALVRF010000014.1, on the reverse strand, counting down.
ATATGGGGGCTAGATTTGTTTTAATGGCTATTTATACTTATTTTGAAGATGAAAAAGCTTTAAATGATTTATTAAAAGAATATCCAGATGATACTTTAATTAGTTCAGCAAGTCAGATGATTTTAAATTATAAATTAGGAAATTTTGATAAGGCTTTAAAATATTTAAAAGAAGCTAATAAAAGAAATAAACATTTTATTAAAGTGATGACTAAAGAAATTAAAGAGGAAGAGTTTTTTACTTTTTTAGAAAACGGGATGTATTCACTTGGTGATAAGTCAGAAGTATTTGAATTTATGAGTACTTTTAGATTTGTTTTATTAAATACTGGTAGTATTGGTGAATGGATTGATAGAAATAAGAAAAAAGTTGATTAAGTTTTTTTTCTAAAAATATAAAGCCAAAAGGTACTAAAGACTGTTATTACTAAAAGAAGTAAAATGGTGTAATAAAAATATCCGAGATTGTTAATTAAGTTTATTAAAACTTCATTTATGGAATAATTAAATAAGGGAATATTAAAGGCTTCAATGTTCATATTATATTTAATATTAGGGTGTAAAAAAGAATTTAAAAAGATATAATTTGATTTATTTATTAAGGAATTTATAACGAAAGCAATCATAATTTGGATTAGTAAGATAAAAATGTTTTTTAATGAAAATTTTGCTTTGTAGTTTTTTGTTATATAAATTCCAGATAATAGAAGTATACTATGATAAATATAACAGTGAATAGTATCGAAGTTTAAAAACGGATTAGGATTGGTGAAAATAATGGCGGCTATACTAAATAAAATGCCAAATGGTCCTAGATAATTTAAAAGATATTCTTTATTGGTTATTAAATAAATTAATCCAATAAAAGGATACAAGTAACAAAGTTGTAAAGATAAGTCTTTATTTATAGAAAAATGATGATTAATGATTAGAAAAAAGATTCTAAAAAGTTCTAAAAACAATAAGGAAATTAGAATTGTTTTTAGAATTTTTTTATTTTTTTTAAGTTTTAAACCCCAAAGTATAGGGATGCTTAACAAGGTAAAAATAATTAATAAATGTCTAAATGAATAAAGGGCCATACAATCACCTAGATAATTTTATGTTTTTAAGAGAAAATTCAACCACAAACATTAGTTTGTGATATAATGGTGTTGACAGCTATGATATAATAACTGGTAGGTGATTTAGATTGGATTATATTGAGGGTTATAAAGTATTTAATGGTGAATTTAAAACTTTTAATGGGATGCAGTTTAAAGAGCATGCCGTTATGCACGTGGATGGCGATGTTAAAGCAGGGCCATGTGGTGGCCGAGGCTTTCATTTATGTTTGAATTTTGAAGATACTTTTCGCTTTACGGAGGATAATCCAATTTTATGTGAAGTTATTGGGTTTGGAGTAATTAGCCCAGAATATAAAGATGAATATTATGGTTATTTTGATATATATGCTTGCAGTGATATCTATATTAAAAGAATTATACCGAGAGAAGAAATTATCGAAATGGCTAAAGAGTTACCGGAAGATAGATTGGAAAGATTTATTCAGACTTATAAAATGACTGATGGTGAAATTAATCAAATAATGAGTAATTTGAATAGGAAGCTTAAAGTTTTAAAAGCTGTTAGGTATTATCATTTTGGTGATAAAGAAGCTTATATGAGGAGTGAAAATGATGGATGAAATTATTGTAAAAGGTGCGAGAGAAAATAATTTGAAAAATATTAGTATCACATTACCTAAAAATAAATTAATTGTTATGACCGGTGTTAGTGGCAGTGGCAAAAGTAGTTTGGCTTTTGATACAATTTATGCGGAAGGGCAAAGAAGATATGTTGAAAGTTTAAGTGCTTATGCCCGTCAGTTTTTAGGTGGTACCGAAAAGCCTTTAGTGGATAGTATTGAAGGATTAAGTCCGGCTATTAGTATTGATCAAAAAACAACGAATAAAAATCCACGAAGTACAGTGGGAACGGTTACAGAAATATATGATTATTTAAGGTTATTATATGCACGTATTGGTGTGCCTTACTGTCCAAAACATCACATTCCAATTTCTTCACAAAGTGTAGAAGAAATGGTTAATGATATTTTAACGTTAGAAACAGGAACGAAGATTAGGGTTTTAGGACCAGTGGCGACTTTAGAAAAGGGGACGCATAAGGATTTATTAGAGTCTTTAAGAAAAGATGGTTATGCGAGAGTTGTCATTGATGAAGAGGATTATGATTTATCGGAAGAAATTAATCTAGAAAAAAACAAAAAACATACAATTGAAGTGGTAGTTGATAGATTAATTATTAAAGATGAAATTAGGAGCCGTTTGTATGAGTCAGTAGAAACAGCTACTAAACTAGGGAAAGGTAAAGTTTTAATCGATATTATTGGTGGAGAAAAGATGCTTATGAGTGAAACTTATGCTTGCCCAGAGTGTGATTTTTCTTTGCCAGAGTTAGAACCGAGAATGTTTTCTTTTAATGCACCTTGGGGAGCTTGTCCGGATTGTAAAGGGTTAGGAATTAAATATAAAATCGATGAAGATTTGGTAATTCCGGATAAAAATTTAAGTATTAATGAGGGTGCTATTGTCGTGATTAATAATAGTGATGACAATAACATTACTTATACTAATTTAAAATGTACTTGTGATTATTATGGTATTGATATGGATAAATCAGTTAAAAATTTAACTAAGCAAGAGTTAGATATTGTATTATATGGTTCTAATGATATTATTACTTTTAAATACACGGCGAAAAATGGCAATACTAGAGTTAGTAAGGGAACTTTTGAGGGAATTATCACTAACCTAGAACGCCGTTATATGGAAACTAAAAGTACATGGATTCGTGAGTGGATTGAAAATTATATGACAGAGCTTGAGTGTCCAAGATGCCATGGGGCGAGACTTAATGATAGTGTTTTATCGGTCTTAGTAGGTGGCAAAAATATATATGAACTTACTAAACTTAGTATTAAAGATATAGCTAACTTCTTTAAGAATTTAAAACTAACTAAAGAGCAAGAACAAATTTCAGAGTTAATTATTAAAGAAATTAATTCGCGTATTAGTTTTTTGATTAATGTGGGATTAGAGTATTTAACGTTAGCTAGGGAAGCGAAAACTCTTTCTGGTGGTGAAGCACAAAGAATTAGATTAGCTACACAAATTGGTTCTAGGTTAACAGGGGTTTTATATGTTTTAGATGAGCCTTCGATAGGATTACATCAGAGAGATAATCAAAGATTAATCAATTCGTTACTAGAAATGCGTGATTTAGGTAATACGTTAATTGTCGTTGAACATGATACTGACACGATGTTAGCTGCTGATTATTTAGTGGATATCGGACCTAAAGCTGGGGTTCATGGTGGAGAAGTTGTTGCGGAAGGAACACCGGAAGAAGTCATGAAAAATCCAAATAGTTTAACGGGTAAGTATTTAACTGGTGAAGAAAAAATAGAAGTGCCAGCAAAAAGAAGAAAAGGTAATAAAAAATATGTGGAAATTAAAGGGGCTAAAGAGAATAACTTAAAAAATATCAATGTAAAATTTCCATTAGGTAAATTTATTTGTGTTACTGGAGTGTCTGGTAGTGGTAAAAGTACTTTAGTGAATGAAATATTATATAGAGTAGTAGCTAATAACTTATATCGTTCTAAAGAAAAACCGGGTAAATTTAGAGCGGTTAAGGGCCTAGAAAACATTGATAAAGTTATCGATATTTCGCAAGCCCCAATCGGTAGAACGCCACGTAGTAATCCGGCCACTTATACAGGCGTATTTGATGATATTCGTGATGTTTTTGCTTCGACGAAAGAATCCAAGATGCGTGGTTATGATAAGGGAAGATTTTCATTTAATGTTAAAGGTGGAAGATGTGAAGCTTGTTGGGGTGATGGTGTTAAGAAGATTGAAATGCACTTTTTACCAGATGTTTATGTTCCGTGTGAAGTTTGTCATGGGACTCGTTACAATACGGAAACTTTGCAAATTAAATATAAGGGGAAAAACATTTATGATGTTTTAGAAATGACTGTTGAAGAAGCTTTAAAATTTTTCGAAAATGTACCAAAGGTTAAAAATAAGTTACAAATGCTTATGGATGTTGGATTATCTTATATTAAACTTGGCCAAAGTGCTCCAACTTTATCGGGCGGAGAGGCCGCACGAATTAAGCTAGCTAAAGAACTTCAGAAAAAACCGACAGGGAAAAGTTTATTTATCTTAGACGAGCCAACAACAGGACTTCATACCGATGATATTAAGAAATTGTTAGTGATTTTAAATAGAATTGTTGATAATGGTGATACTGTTTTAGTTATTGAACACAATTTAGATGTTATTAAAGTAGCGGACCATATCATTGATTTAGGCCCAGAAGGTGGCGACGAAGGGGGAAATATTGTATTTGAGGGTACGCCAGAAGAAATAATTAATGAGCCTAATAGTTATACTGGTAAGTTTTTAAAACCTTATTTAAAATAGTAAGTTATAGAGAAATCTATAGCTTTTTTTATGCTTTAAGAAGGAATTTATATATAAAAAATCGTATGATATTTATAGAGGGCGAAGTAAAGGAGTGGTGGATATTAATTATTATAAGAAAATTAGGGATACGTTAGTTAAAAATGAAATTTATAAAAGAGCAAAAGATTATTCAAAAAATAAAAGTGATTTAAATGCTTATTATGAAGTAGGAAGATTAATAGTGGAAGCTCAAGGCGGAGAGAAAAGGGCCAAGTATGGTAATAAATTAATTAAAGAGTATTCAGAGAAGTTAACTAAGGAATTGGGTAGGGGATATAATGTTACCAATCTTAAAAATATGCGACAGTTTTATTTGAAAATTAGGAAAGGTCGCACAATGTGCGACCAATTAAGTTGGAGTCATTATAGATATTTATTATCCGTGAAGAATGACAGAGCTTTTGATTTTTATGTTCGGCTGATTGTTGTACAAAACTTATCAGTAAGGGAATTACGTGAACGAATTAAATCAAAAGAGTATGAAAGGATAGATTATAAAGAAGAACTAGAAGAACCTAAAATAAATACTTTAATAAAAAATCCAATAGTAATTAAAACTGATATGGAAGTAGAAGAAGTAAATGAATATATGCTACATCAACTAATACTTGAAAATATGGATGACTTTTTAAAAGAGCTAGGTGTGGGATTTATGTATGCTGGTCATGAAGTAAAAATAAAAATAGGTGATAGATATAACTATATAGATTTTTTACTTTTTAATGTTAAGTTTAATTGTTATATAGTGGTAGAACTTAAGATGGCAGAGATGAAAGCTGAATATATTGGACAAGTTACGAAATATATAAATTATGTTGATAGACACATAAAAGAACCATTTAATGATAAAACGGTCGGAGTTATTATATGTCAGAAAGAAAATAAGTTTGTTTTAGAGTATTGTACAAACCCTAAGATTTTTACTACAACTTATGAATTGAAAGGAAGTGATGAATATTAATTATTATAAGGAAATTAAGGATACGTTAGTTAAAAATGAAATTTATAAAAGAGCAAAAGATTATTCAAAAAATAAAAGTGATTTAAATGCTTATTATGAAGTAGGAAGATTAATAGTGGAAGCTCAAGGCGGAGAGAAAAGGGCCAAGTATGGTAATAAATTAATTAAAGAGTATTCAGAGGAGTTAACTAGGGAACTTGGTAAAGGATATACTGTTTCGAGTTTGCGCAAAATGCGACAATTTTATTTAATTTATAGAAAACGCTCGACAGTGTCGAGCGAATTAAGTTGGAGTCATTATCAAGAATTAATAATGATTTCTGATGATTCAGTAAGACTTTATTATCAAAAAATGTCTATAGTTCAAAACTTATCAGTAAGGGAACTGCGTGAAAGAATCAAATCAAAAGAGTATGAAAGGATAGGGTATAAAGAAGAATTAGAGGAACCCAAAATAAATACTTTAATAAAAAATCCAATAGTGATTAAAACTGATATGGAAATAGAAGAAGTAAATGAATATATGTTTCATCAATTAATACTTGAAAATATGGATGATTTTTTAAAGGAACTGGGAATTGGCTTTGCTTATATTGGAAATGAAGTAAAAATAAAAATTGGTGATAGATATAACTATATAGATTTTTTACTTTTTAATTATAAATTTAATTGTTTTGTAGTTGTTGAGTTAAAAGTAGCGGAGATGAAAGCTGAATATATTGGACAAGTTAGTAAGTATATAAATTATGTCGATAGACACATAAAAGAACCATTTAATGATAAAACAGTCGGAGTTATTATATGCCGGAAAGAAAATAAGTTTGTTTTAGAGTATTGCAGTGATTATAGGGTCTTTACAACAACTTATGGATTACAAACCATTAATTAATAATTATTTTGCTAAAAAACTATAAAATAATTTTTAGTTATGCTATACTTAAAATATAGGTAAGGAGAAAATATGAAACAAAAATTATTTATAGTTTTAGTTTTTATCTCTTTTATCTTTATGGTAAAAGTAGATGCTTTAGAGTTAGATATTCAATCAGAAAACGCTTATTTTTTAAATTTAGATGATAATGAAGTTTTATATACAAAAGATGCTGATGAAAAGGTTGAAATTGCGAGCTTAACCAAAATAATGACGGCTATTGTTACTTTAGAAAACATTGAAAACTTAGATGAAAAGGTGACTTTAATAGATGATGACTTTGCTGGATTAATTGAAGAAAATTTAGTAACAGCTGGATTTAAGGCTGGCCAAACAGTAACATATAGAGATTTGCTTTATGGCTTATTATTGCCATCAGGAGCGGATGCGGCAAAGGCGCTTACGAGACTAGTTGGAACTAGTGAGGATAATTTTATTCAAATGATGAATGATAAAGCTAAAGAATTGAAATTACAAAGTACACATTTTTCTAATGCAGTTGGTTTAGATGATGAAAATAATTATTCGACAGCAACCGATGTTGCGCAAATGTTTAAATATGCCTTAGATAATGCTGATTTTCGGGAAATTATTACTACTAAGAGTTATAAGACGTCTAATGGATTACTAATGCGAAGTACAGTTAATAATAATAGCTTGGTTTCAGAATATGTATTAGAGGGAAAAACAGGAACAACTGATGGCGCAGGTTTATGTTTAGCTAGTTTGGCGAGTTTTGATGATAGTGAATTTTTGTTGGTAACCTTAGGCGCTCCTTACGATAAGAAAGGTATGCATAATATTGAGGATGCCTATACGGTTTATAATTATTTTGATGAAAATTATGATTATCAAACAGTTGTAAATAAAGATGAGGTAATTTGGTCTTTAGATACTAAATATTTAACTTTAGATAAGATAGATTTTCATTCAGCTGAAGATATGATAGCGTATTTACCAAATAATTATAATAAGGAAGATTTAACATATAAATATGATGGTATTGATACGGTTAGTTACCAAGATAAAAAAGGCGATAAGTTAGGAACTTTGGCAATTTATTATGATGATATGAATATTGGAAATATTCCTATTATTTTAGAAACTGATGTAACATTTGATGTGTTTGCATATATCTTAGACCACAAAGAGATTGTTTTATGTGTTTTACTTGGAATTATTTTAATTATTTTGGGGTTCAAGTTTAGAAAAAGGCGAAAGAAAAAAAGAAAGAGGAAGTAAGATGGCTAATAAAAATGTAGAAATGCTTAAATGTTTTTGGAAAATAATGCAAGGGCAGGATTTTAGTTTGGTAATTCCAAAAATGTATGCCAAAGATATTTATAGTATTGATTATGATTTTTTAAAGAAACGAAAAAAGACTAATTTAATATTTGACATTGATAATACCATTTTGCCAGTTAATGATATTACTGTGCCTGAGGAACTTAAAAAGTTTTTTAAAAGGTTGGAAAGCCATGGTTTTAATATTTGTATTTTGTCTAATAATAGTAAGGAGAGAGTGATTCCGGTAGCGCGAGAATTAGAAACAGGGTATTTGTTTAAGGCTGATAAGCCCCATAAAAAAGCTTTTACTAGGGCTTTAGTGACTTTAGATGCGGTTAAAGAAAATACGGCAATGATTGGCGATCAAATGCTGACGGATGTTAAAGGGGCCAATGAATATGGTATTTATAGTATTTTAGTTGAGCCAGTTAGTGATAGATATGATATTAAAACAGGGACCAGCCGAATTTTACAAAATATAATGGTAAAAAAATTAACAAAAAATAAAGTATTTAGAAGATATGATTATTATACGAGGAGTGATTAGATGACAATTCATAACGAAGCTAAAAGAGAAGAAATTGCAAGTAAGGTTTTAATGCCGGGAGACCCGCTTAGAGCCAAATTTATTGCAGAGACTTATTTAGATGATTATAAGTTAGTAAATAAAGTAAGAGGCATGTTAGCATATACCGGAACATATAAGGGAACAGAGATTACGGTTATGGCCTCAGGTATGGGCATACCTAGTATGGGAATATATGCCTATGAACTTTTTAAATTTTACGATGTAAAGGAAATTATTCGAATTGGGTCAGCTGGAGCTTATGATGAAAACTTAAATTTATTTGATGTTATTTTAGCAAAAGAAATTTATAGTATGAGTAATTTTGCTTTAGCTTTAAATAATGAGGATTGTCATCAAGTAAAATCTTCTTTAGCATTAAATGAAAAAATTATTAATCAGGCTAAAGAAAAAGATATTAATTTGGTTGTTGGAAAGACTAATTGTACAGAAGCTTTTGAAGCTTATATGGCAGATAGTTTAAAATATTTAGAAAAATTACCTAATGATTTGATAGCTACGGAAATGGAAGGTTTTGCTTTGCTTTATGTAGCAAAAATACTTGGTAAAGATGCTAGCTGTTTATTTACGGTTACTGATTCTAAGTACAAAGGGATAGCTAGTTCTATGGATAGAGAAAAGGCTTTAACAAAAATGATTGAATTAGCTTTAGAAGCCATAAAATAAGAAAAAAGGGACATAATAAAATCGAGGTGATATAAGTGGATTATGTTAAATATGAAATGGGAAATTATAATTTGTATTTTATTAAAACAAAGAAATTTAAGACGATTACAATATCATTAAACTTTCGCAAGGAAATTACCCCTAAAGATGAGGTTTATTCTACACTTTTGAAAAATGTTTTGATGTATGCTACTAATAGATACCATAATTTAGATGATTTATGTAGAGCTAGTATGGAAGTGTATGATCCAAGCGTGAAAATTGGTTATACGAGGTCAGGGCTAGACCAATCATTATATTTAGATAGTACTTTTGCGAGTGAAAAATATACTGAAAAGGGCATGAATGCGAAAACTTTAAAGTTTATTTTTGATTATATTTGGAATCCTTATGCGAATAATGGGGAATTTAATCAAAAAGTTTTTGATATTTGCCAGCACGAATATGTTAATGATATGCGTAGTATTAAAGATAATCCAGACCGTTATACTAGAGAGCGAGTTTGGGAAGAAATGGAAGTATTTCCGTTTGAGGAATTTAATGCTTTAGAGTGTGCCGAATTTGCCGAGAAAATGACAGCTAAGGATTTATATAATTATTATTTAACTTTATTTACTGATAATTCTTTAGATATTTTTGTTACAGGTGATTTTGATGAAGAGGAAATGAAAGCCATTATTGGTAAACTAGTTAAAGGTAATTTTAAAGAGAGCCATCAAAGTAGGTTTATTGTTCAAAAGGCTAGAAAAGAAAGAGAGATTAAGGAAAAGGCGGATACTTCGCAAAGTAAATTAGCTATTGGTCTTCGTTTTACAGATTTGACTGAGTTTGAGCATAAATATGTTTCTTTAGCTTATAACAATATTTTAGGTGGTGGCTGGAATTCCAAATTAAATAAGGTGGTTAGGGAAAAGAATTCATTATGTTATTACGTTTATGCGAATAGAAGAATGCCGTTTGGTATATCATTTATTTTTTCAGGAATTGATGCTGGTGACTATGAAAAAGCTTTAAAATTAATTAAAGAAGAAATTGCTAGAATGAGTACTGATGTAACTGAAGATGAATTAAAGGAAGTTAAAGATTTATATAATAATGCCCTTACGGATATCGAAGATAAGCAAATTTCAATTTCTGAAAATGTTATTTCGCAAGTTTTGGCGGGAACAGATACGGTGCAAAAGCGCCGAGAGAATATGGAAAAAGTAACAGTAGACGATGTTAAGCAAATTGCTAAAAAGGTCCATATCGATACGATTTATTTACTTGAAGGAGGTAAGGCGAGTGGAAAAGAAAACTTATAGTCATTTAGATTTAGATGTTTATGAAGAAGTTTTAGATAATGGTCTTAGAGTTTTTATTGCACCGTTAGATAGGCATGAGGCTTATGCAAAAATAACGACTTTATATGGAGCTAGAACATTAGAATTCAAACCACCTTTAAAAGATGAATATGTGAAGATACCGGCAGGGACAGCTCATTTTTTAGAGCATAAAATGTTTGCAAAAGAAGATGGAACCGATACGATGAGTTTGTTTCAAAATAATGGGGCTATGAGTAATGCTTATACAACAGCCCATGTCACAAGTTATTATTTTATGGCACCAAATAAGTTTTATGAAAACTTAGGTTATTTATTAGATTTGGTAACTAAGCCTTATTATACTAAGGAAAATGTCGAAAAGGAGAAAGGTATTATCGACCAAGAGATTAAAGCAGGGTTTGATAATCCGGGAGAAGCTAGTTATTATGCAACTTTATTAAATACTTTTCATAAAATACCTTATCGTTATCCAGTAGCAGGTTATCCTGAGAGCATAAAAAAAATAACTCCAGAAATTTTATACGATAGTTATAATACTTTTTATCATCCATCAAATATGGTATTAACGATTACTGGCAATGTTAAGCCGGATGAGGTTATAAAATTTGTTAAGGAATATTACGCTAAATTTGACTATAAAAAAATGGATGAAATCAAAGTGATGACTTATGATGAGCCGAGGACAGTATTTAAGAAAGAAGAAATTTTATATAAAGATGTTACGAATAATATTTTAGAAAATGCCTATAAAGTTTGTCTAGATGATAGTCCTTTAGATTTATTTAAGACATTAACTTATGTTAATATTTATTTGGATGCTAAATTTGGATCTATTTCAAAGTTTAATAAGGCGTGTTTTGAAAATAAAAATATTATTTCGCCAATTCGCTATATGATGGATAGTGTAGATAATTATTTATTTATCGATTTTGATACGGAAGTACTAGAGGTAAAAGAGGTATTTGATAAAATATATGCGAATATTAATGATAAAACTTTTGATGAAAAGGATTTTGATTTGATTTTAAAAAATACGATTAAATCGGTTATTTTAATGACCGATAGCGTGAATAGTATTAATAATTCTATCGACTATCAAGTAAGAAAATATGGAAATGTTTGTTATGATATGTATGATATTTATAAAAGTTTAACTTATGAAGAATGTTTGAAAGTTATTAATTCTTTAGATTTTACTAATAATACTAGAACGATTACGAGAAGAGCTGATTGATTTCGGCTTTTTTGTTTTAGTATGGTTTGTGTTATAACATAAGACAATTGAAACTACAAAATTTGTAGAAAGAAGTAGAACTAGAAATTAATTAAACTAGTTCTTTTCCATTTTAAATATGCATATAATTGATATGGAGTGTTAAACATTAGTTAAAATGATACCGATTTATAATGTGGATAACAAACAAAGGTAAACCTTGTTTGTAGTCATA
>CALVRF010000013.1 GCA_944358495.1 uncultured Bacilli bacterium | reverse complement strand
GTTTTAAAACTTTGGCTTCATTATATTTCTTTTTAATATTAATTATTTTAACTTCGGCTTCTTCATTAGGTAGTAAATTGCTAACAAAAGTTATTTTGCCATCAATTTTGGTAACGGCTCTTCCCTTATCATCTAATCTTTCACCTTTAATAATAATTCCCGACACATTAATCACCTTTATAAAAATTATAGCATAATAATTGTATTTTAGTATAAAGAAAAATAAATGTTTATTTTTATGAAACAAAAAAGTAAGTCAGGCGCATCTTACTTGCTTATATGGAATCTGAAGATACACCACCACAATTCATATTTATGATATACCATATTACTAAAATCTATACAACAGTTTGTTTTATTTTATTTGTTTTATCATAATATCCTTTTTTTGGTTAATAATATAAAAAAAGAAAGATGTGATACTATGGAGAAAATTAATAAAAATGTGGAAGTTTTAGTTAAAGAAATAAGAGCAGCTTATGGCAACAGTGGCGACTTAAATACGAGAGTTATAAAAGCTGGCGATATTAATATCGGAGTTTTTTTCATGGAAAGTTCTAGTGCAACGGCGAATATAAGTGATTTTATTATGAAAGGCATTAACTTTATTACTAGTAAAGAAAGTGCCTTTGATGATTTATATAATGCCTTAAAAAACAGTATTTTTAATAGTCAGGTAATTACAACTAAAGACTTTAGTCAGTTTCCTTATTTTATATCTAGTGGTTTTACAATTATTGTCGTTGATGGTAATGATGAAGCTATTGTCATGGAAACTAGAGCGGCTTTGGATCGCGGAGTCACCGAATCAACTAGTGAACCAGTGGTTAGGGGTCCTAAAGACAGTTTTACAGAGAGTCATGCCAAAAATTTGGGGTTAATTAGAAAAAGAATTAAAGATAGCAATTTATGGTTTGAGGAAGTTAAGGTGGGAAGACGGACACAAACGAGAGTTAGTATTGCTTATATTAATAATGTGGCTGATAAGAAAAATATTAAACAAATTAAAGATATTTTAAACAAAATTGATGTTGATGGAATTTTAGATGGTGGCAATTTACGAGAGTATTTTTTAGAAGAAGAATCTTTTTTTCCGCAGATTCTTAGTACAGAAAGACCGGACTTGGCTTGTCAATCTTTGTTAAATGGAAAAATTGTTATTCTGGTGGAAAACTCCCCTTTTGTCTTAATATTACCTAATGTATTTATGGATTTTATGCATACAACTGAAGACCAATATCAAAAGCCGTGGAATATTAGTTTTACACGTGTTTTAAAAGTTTTAGCTTTAGTCATTACCTTATTTACACCGGCTATTTATATTGCGATTACAACATTTGACCAGACGGTGGTTCCAGATAAATTATTGATTTCTTTAGCAGTTCAGCGGGAAGGTGTGCCTTTTCCAACATTTTTTGAAATTATTTTATTAATGGCGATTTTTGAAATTTTAAGGGAAAGTGATATTAGACTGCCATCAACCATGGGAGCTTCAATGAGTATTGTTGGAGCTTTAGTTTTAGGTCAAGCGGCGGTCGATGCGGGCATTGTTTCACCAATTGCAGTAATTGTGGTGGCGATTACGTCTATTTGTAGTTTGATTTTTAATGACCCAGATTTTATGAATGGAATTAGAGCTTGGCGTTTTATCTTTATTTTAGCGGCAACCTTCTTTGGCCTTATTGGTGTAGTGGCGGCTGGCTTGGTTTGGATTATTAAAATGGCTTCTTTGAATACTTTGGGTGTGCCTTTTTTAGCGCCTTTCAGTCCACTTGTGTTATCGGGTCAAAAAGATGCGATTGCTCGTTTTCCTTTACCGAAAATCTTTAAACGTCCGGAGTATTTAAAACAAAAAAATCGTTTTAAACAAGGAGGCAAACATGAAAAATAAAATTATTTTATTATTTATTTGTTTATTTTTGCTGTGTGGGTGTAATAATTACCGAGAGTTAAATGATTTAGCTATTATTACTGGAATTGCGATTGATAAAGCGGACAATGGTTATGAAATGAGTTTTTTAATTGCCAATTCTCCTAAAGCTCAAACAAGCAGTAAAGAGGGGGAAGCTAAAACCACGGTTTATTCAGGTACCGGTCAATCTTTAACTGAAGCAGCTAAAGCTATTGCGACGGAAAGCCCAAAACAATTATATTTTGGTCATGTAAATGTCGTAGTTATTTCAGAGGATATTGCTAAAGATGGTTTTTTTAAAGTTGCCGATTGGTTAATTCGTAATACTGAAATGCGTAAACAATTTTATTTAATGCAAGCAAAAGATGAAAAGGCCGGAAATATTTTAAAAATTGTGTCTCCTTTGGAATCATTTCCTTCTCAAAGTATTGCTACATTAATTAAGTCTAATCGTGATACACAATCTTTATCAATCGATACTAATTATACAACATTTGTATCAAGGGCTTTAGAAACAGGATACGATCCTGTTTTACCATCTATTTCGATTGAAGGAAAGGTTAAAAAAGGCTCTAGCGAAAAAAATTTAGAAACAACAGAACCAGAAACTTATTTAAAACTTAGTGATATTGCTTTATTTCAAAAGGATAAGTTTGTTGGATATATTGATGAGCGTGGTGGTCAAGCAATTAACATTTTTAACAATGAAGTTAATGAACTGAGGTTTGATTTTGAATATAATGATAATTTGATGGGGTTTTCCTCTGCTAATATGAAAACTAAAATGAATATAAAAGATATTAATACTATAGAACTTAAAGTTAGTGGTAGTGGGCATATTTTGGAAGTTGATGGAGAAATTGATTTAACGAACACTAAAATTGTAAAAGAAATTGAAAATGCTTTAGAAACACATATGAAAAAACAATTAAATCAGACAATTGAAAAATTGCAAAATAAATTTAAGTCGGATGTCCTAGGTATTGGTAGACAAATGTTTATCAAATATCCAAATAAATGGGAAAAAATAAAAGATGAATGGAATAACAAATATTTTCCTAAATTAGATATTACAATACAGACGGATTTGACTATTGATGGTTCGGGTTCCCTAAATAACTCGATTGAGGAGGTACAGTCATGAAAAAAATTAGCTCGATGGAATATAACAGTTTAGTATGGTTTGTTATTAGAGCAGGATATCTCGGTATTTCTTTAAGTAATTTAATTACGATTAGTCAAAGAGATTCTTGGCTTAGCGGAATAATTGCAATGATTCTAGGCTTAGTCCCACTAGGAATATTTGTTTATTTGCGTAATTACAGTGATAATATGAATATTTGTGATTTAAATGAACATATTTTTGGAAAATTTGGAAAATTTTTGAATTTATTTTTATTAATTGGTGTTTTTATGTTTGTTCAAATTGCTTTTTTAGATATGGTTCGTTTTATTAATTCGCAGTTTTTATACAGTACTTCTTCAATTTTGATATCTTTAGTCTTTATTGTTCCCTTAATTTATGGCTTATTTAAAGGACTTAATGCAATTTCAAGAACGAGTTTGATTATGTTTTATTTAATTATTTTTACTATTATTTTTATTATTTTGGGGGTTATAAATGGTGTGGACATCAATAATTTAAAACCAGCTTTTTTAACAAGCCCTGGGGATATTATGCACGGAGCTATAATTTTAATTGCTTATAATATTTTACCATTATTTTTCTTACTAATTATTCCGAAAGCTAAAATTGAAAATTATAAACCGAAAAGAACATTAATATTTTATGTTCTAGCAATTTTATCTTTAATAAATGCAGTATTTTTAACGATTGGTTCTTTTGGAATGGGACTTTCTTTGTTATTTGAATATCCGGAATTTCATTTGCTAAAAAAATTAAGCATTGGGGAATTTATTGATAGATTAGAGAGTCTTTTATCTATGGAATGGATTATTGCATTATTTATTTTGATTATGATTGGGTTATATTTTATTACAACTACAATTAAACAAACTTTTAAATTAAATGAAAAAACAAATAAGGTGGTAATTCTCCTTACTTGTTTGTTATTATTAATTATAAATCCTTTGGTTTTTCAAACAAATAATTCACTTGATGTATTTTTAAGGGGTCCAATGTTAATTATTATGTTTTTCTTCTTCTTTATTTTACCAATTTGGATGATTATTGGGTGTAAATTAAAGCGAATTCATGATAAGAATTCCCGCCGAAACCAGAATGATAATAACCAAAATGATAAGTAAAACAATAGTAAATGGTTTCATTTTTTTCTGTTCATCGCCACCTTCAAAATCTGATTTATGAAGTTTTAAACTAGAAGTAAAAAATGAATGATCATAAGTGGGCTCATCAAACTTGGTATTAGTAGCTTTCTGATATTTTTCGTCTTGTTCAATGAGATCTTTGATATTTTTAACTTCACCTATTTGGGTATCATCATCTTTTAAGTCACTTAAAAGGTCAGCAGCTAATTGGGCATCACCTATTTTATTTAACATACTAGTACTGGTAATTGTATGAATTAAATCTTTTAAATCGTCGGGACTGTCTTCGTCGTAATAGTCTTCTTTTTTTAGTTCTTTTTTTAAATCGATATTTTTTAAAATATTATACTGAGTATTTTTTAATACTCTTTCTTTATCATCGGGTTCTTTATTTTCTTTAGCTTCTTTTAAGACGTCACGAATATCATAGTTTTTTTCTTCTAAGTCGGCAAAGGTTCTAGTGATAGTTGGTCTTACAGGTTCAGGATTTTTATATTCTCCCGTAATACGACGGTATTTTCGCTCTTTTTGATAGTTTTCTCGATTTTTAAGCATTTCTTTGACCTTGGTAATATCAACTTCATTAGCATTATCAATAGAGGCAATTCCTTCAATATTAGAGTATTTTCCATAAGTATAAATCTCACCGTATAAATTTTTATTACGATTACTACGAGAGTTTTCATGAGTATTTGTTCTTGCGTTTTTATAATATCTTTGCATGCGTGTTGCCACCTCTACCACCTCTAGGATAATGATATCATATTTTGACTTTTTTTTAAAGATGGTGGTTGCAATTTATGGGCTTTTTATTTATAATTATTTAGGGAGGAAGATTATGGCAAAAGTTCATGTTGATAAAGATTTATGTATTGCTTGTGGCTCATGTGTAGCTATGTGTCCTGAACATTTTGAATTCGATGATGATAATTTAGCTAAAGCCATCAACGAAAATGTTGATGACGATGTTAGGGATGCGGCTAGTGCTTGCCCTACCGAGGCTATTAAAATTGAAGAAAGCGAAAATTAAGCTTTCTTTTTTTGTTAGTCTCTATTGTATGATTAATCTTTCCAAGTTGACAACTTTTTTATTATCATAAGTTATTTTATAAATATCAGGAGCCGTTGGTGTTCCAGTTAATATTTCCTTTCCATTAAAAATTATTTTAAATTTTTCTCCATCATAAGTTTCATCAGCAAAACATCCAAGATATGAAAGTAAAATTATTCCATGAAGAACAATAGCAATTCGGTTTGATGCCCCATCTAATTTTTCGTTTATAAAATCAGACATTCTTCTATCTAATTCATTTAATGTTTCTCCATCTTTTAACCTTAAATCTTTGTTATTAAACATTTGATAATTAAAATTTGCTGGTAACTCACTAATATATTTTATTCCAAAATGTCTTTCATCAATTCTTTTATCTAATTTAATTGGCAAACTTATTTCTTCTGATAAATATTTTGCGGTAGCAATCGCTCTAGGCGAACTACTGGCATATAATTCGTCAATATTTCTTAATTCTTTTACATTACATAACTTTTTGGCGTCTTCTTCGCCTTTAACTGATAAAATCATGTTGGTGTTATATTCTTCCCAAGGAACCGTTTTATAATCAGTGTAATTAGCTATATTGACACCTGTTTTAGAATGCCTTATCAAATAAATAATCTTCTCCATATTAATCCTTCTTTCTAATTAAAGTATAACATATTTCTAATAATTTACTAATTAAACATCTCCTTGTCAAAAGAAGAATTTTATGGTATGATGTATTTAGCAAAGCGATTTGCATAAACTAAAAATGGGAATACTTAACAACGCAAGTTGAGTACTCGCCATTATGTGGTAAGCACTTAATCTTCGAAGATTGAGTGCTGTTTCTTTTTATAATCGATTATCATTTAAATAATAAAAGTATAAGAAGAAGAATGATAATGATTAAGGCAAAGATTAAAAAATCTTTCTTAGTCATTTCATCACCTCCTTTCGGAGGCAAGCACCCAACTGTTAATATATCCCCTAATTAGATTATACTAAAAGTTAACACGATTTTCAACAAAAATGCTACAAATAATTACACTTACCTACTAATAATTGATAAATTCATGTAGAGGATACCACAAGTAATGGTTTTCACTAAAATATCACAATAAGTGTTGTTTTTTTATGTAATGCATGGTAAAATTACTTAACAAGAAGTAGGTAGTATTATGGATTTAAAAGTTTTATTTTTATTATTTATCATTTATTCATTTTTAGGATGGTTGATGGAAATTATCATCGTCAGCATTCAATCAAAAAGACCAGTTGATCGAGGATTTTTAATTGGTCCGGTCTGCCCTATTTATGGATGTGGGGCTTTGCTTATGACATTTTTGCTAGAAAAATATTTTAATGATTTACTAGTTTTGTTTGTATTTGCCACAATTATTGGAGCGGTTTTAGAATATTTTGTAAGTTATTTAATGGAAAAAATTTTTAAAACCCGTTGGTGGGATTATAGTAAGCATAAGTTCAATATTAATGGACGTATTAGTTTAACATCGAGCTTATTATTTGGTATATTAGGTGTCATAGTCATTCACATTTTTAACCCATTTTTTATAAGCATTTTAACAATGATTCCTAACCTAGTTTTATTAATTTTATCTATTATCATTGGAATTATTTTTATTACTGATATTATTGTATCATTTAATGTAATTTCTAAAATTAAAAAAATAGATCTAAGTGATGCGAGAGATACTACTGAAGAAATTTCAGCTCGGGTTAAAGAAATATTAAGAAATAGATCAAAATTAAGTAAACGTTTAGTTATAGCTTTCCCTAATTTGAAAGTAAAATTTCCAATTGATTTATCTAAAATAAAAATTAAGAAAAATTAGAAAAAATTGTATAAAAATTATATAACTTTCCAAACTATAAATAAGAGGTGAAAGTTATGAAAAAATTTGTATTAATTCTTACTACTTGCTTATTTATATTAACGGGATGCGAAAACATGGATATGGATGATACACCAACTAAAAAGGTAGAGGCTTTTTTAAACAATTATCAAACTTTAGATGAAGGAGTCTTAGAGGATTTAGATACGGTTTTAGCTAACGATACTAGTTTGAGTGATAATGACAAAGAGGGATACCGAAAACTCATGGAAGATCACTATCGTGATTTAAAGTATGAAATTAAAGATGAAAGAATTGATGGTGATAAGGCAACGGTAGATGCCGAAGTTACAGTTAGAAATTATTCTAAAGCTGTAGCTAGTGCGGAAGATTATAAAAGTTCTAATGAAGATAAGTTTCAAGATGAAAAGGGAAACTATAGTACAGCTTTGTTTAGTAGTTATCGTCTAGATGAGATGGAAAAAGTCACTGATACAGCCACCTATACAATTACTTTTTCACTCATTAGACAAAACGAGGAATGGACAATTGAAGAACTTAGTGATGAAGATTTAAATAAAATTAATGGACTATATGCTGGATAATATAGTTCTTTTTTTAATAAAATAGTTTGTCTTCTCATAAAATTATTTAGGTGAAATTATGAAAAAGATACTATTTTTAATTATTATTCTTTTGATTCCTTGGCCAGTTATGGCCTTTAGTTCTAATGCAAAAGGTGCTATTTTAATGGATACCGATAGTCGCCGAGTTTTGTATGCTAAAAACGCTCATTATGTTCAAAGTGTAGCCTCAATTTCAAAAATTATGACGGCGATTGTGGCTATCGAAAATGCGAATATTAAAAAAACGGTGACGGTTGGCGATGAAATACTAAAAGCTTATGGTTCAGGTATTTATGTTAAGCAAGGCGAAAAAATCAGTTTAGAGGATTTATTATATGGTTTAATGCTTAGAAGTGGAAATGATGCAGCTTTGGTGATAGCCAAAAATGTCTCGGGTAGTACAGAAAAGTTTGTAGAAAAAATGAATGAGACGGCGAAAAAGATTGGAATGACGGATACGACGTTTAATAATCCTAGTGGTTTAGATGAGGAAAAAGGTAATTTTTCTTCAGCTTATGATATGGCATTACTTATGAGTTATGCGATGCAAAATGAAACTTTTAAAACAATTACGGGAACAAAAAGCCATACGGTAGAAACTAATAAAAATGTTTATAAATGGACAAACAAAAATAAATTATTAACACGATATAAATATACCACAGGTGGAAAAACCGGATTTACAAAAAAAGCCAAAAGAACTTTAGTGACATCTGCTTCTAAAGATGACCTTAATTTAACTGTCGTAACGATTAACGATGGTGATGATTGGAATGACCATGAAGCTTTATACGAAGAAGCTTTTGAAAAATATACGGCTTATACAATTTTAGACAAAGGGGATATTTCAATACTAGGAGAAACTTATTACAAAAATAATACCTTATACTTGAAAAATGATTTTAAATATCCTTTGTTAAAGGCAGAAACTGAGGCTGTTAATTTAAAATTTAAGTTAGATAAAAAAAGAAATTACAAAACTGGAGATAAAGTTGGCATGGCAGATGTTTACATTGGAGATAAAAAAATTGGTAGTGAGTCTATATATGTTAAAAAAGAAAAAAATAAAGAAACTTTGTGGAATAAGATAAAGTCGTGGTTTGATGATTAATAAATTGTGGATATTTTTTATCGTATCAGGCTCACTTTTTTTAATTATTAATGGTAAGGCAGATATTTTAAATAATCAAATTATTTCGAGTGGAAAAACTACTTTAGATTTAATTTTACAAATATTTCCTCTGTTGGCGATTTGGCTAGGGATTATGAATATTGCCAAAAAATCAGGATTACTTGATAAAGTTTCAAAAGCCATCTCCCCTTTTCTTTCTAAATTATTCCCCGAGATTCCTAAAGGCCATGAATCATTGGGACTAATTTCTTCCAATATTATTGCTAACTTGTTTGGTCTCGGCAATGCAGCAACACCCTTTGGACTTAAAGCAATGGAATCATTGCAAACATTAAACAAAGATAAAAAAACAGCTAGCCGTAGTATGATTACATTTTTAGTTATTAATACGTGCGGGGTTACTTTAATTCCAACGACTATTATTTCTTTGAGATTAATGCATGATAGTACGGATCCTACTAGCATTGTTGTCCCTTGTATGTTAGTAACTTTCATTTCACTTTTTATTGGTCTTATTATTGATAGATTGTTTGCTAAAAGGTATAAATGAAATTAATTTCTAATTTATTTATTCCAATTCTAGTATTAATCGTTATTCTTTATGCAGCCAAAAAAAAAGTGAATGTTTATGATAGTTTTGTTGAAGGTGCAAAGGAAGGACTACCAATGGCTTTAAATATGTTCCCTCCCCTATTAGCAATGATTTTTGGAATTAATATTTTTACAAGTAGTGGTTTAATTGACGATGTATTTGGTTTTTTAAAACCGCTATTTTATATGATTCATGTGCCTTTAGAAATTTTACCAGTAGCTGTTATGCGTCCATTATCTGGGAGTTTTGGTTTGGCTTTATTAAATGATATGTATGAGTTATATGGCCCAGATAGTTTTTTAAGTATTCTATCTTCAGTTATTCAAGGCTCTAGTGATACGACACTTTATATTATTACATTGTATTTCGGAACAATTGGAATTAAGAAAATTAAATATGCATTATGGGCAGGACTATTAGCTGACTTAGCTACAGTTATTTTAAGTATCATAATTGTCCCCTTGTTTTTTTAGATTTAGTTTTGTATAATTTATTTAGGTGAAAGAAAAATGGAAAGATTACAAAAGATTATTGCAAATAGTGGTTATTGCTCTAGAAGAAAAGCTGAAGAATTAATTAAAAGTGGTAAAGTCACTGTTAATGGTGAGGTTATTAGTGAAGTAGGAACTAAGGCAAGTTTTAGCGATGCCATTACAGTTGAGGGTAATACACTTAAACAAAGCAGTAAAGAGTACATTTTATTATATAAACCAAGAGGTGTTGTTTCAACGGCTAAAGATGATAAAGGACGCAAAACAGTACTTGATTTAATCAAAACGAATAATCGACTTTATCCAGTTGGGCGTTTAGATTATGATACCAGTGGATTATTGTTATTAACTAATGACGGAAACCTTACAAACTTACTTATTCATCCAAAACACGAAATCAGTAAGCAGTATATAGCCAAGATATCCTCAGCAGTTAATCCTAGAGAAATTAAAAAATTAATGACCGGAGTTTTCGTAGATGGAATAAAAACTAAAGCTGACAGAATTAAAATTAAAAAAATAGATAAAAAGAAAGAAACATCAATTATTGAAATAATTATCCATGAAGGAAGATATCATCAAGTAAAAAAAATGTTTAAGGCCATTGGCTATGAAGTTACTAGTTTAAAAAGAGAAAAAATGGCTTTTTTAGATTTAAGTGGTTTGAAAGCTGGGGAATATCGTCATTTAAATATTAAAGAAGTGAAAAAATTATATAATTTGGCAAAATAAAAACCATCATTAGATGGCTTTTTTATCCAGCAATTTGCTGTTCTTTAGTCTTTATTAACCTTTTTGCTTGATAAAATTTTTCTACCTCTTGTAATGGCTTTTTACTTTTATAAAGCCTATCATTACTCAAGCTTATACATATATAATCTAAAATCAAATCAATATGATCCATGTATTTTTCCTCATCTTCTTTAAGAAATTCGTCTAATAACGTACTTATTGAAACAGGTATTTTGTGACCTTCTATTAATAAGAGAGTAGTAAGACTTCCTTCTTTTAAAGTTAAAATATAACGTTCATTTTGAGCTAGTTTTTCCTTTAATGTAAATAAATCACTTAAAGATAAGTCCTCCTCTTGTTTTTTTAAAGCCTGATAGTCTATTATCTTAACAGCTTCAATATCACATTCAAGTATTTGATAATTACTATCTAATGTAGCTGTAGCTGTTACTAAAGTGTGATTACAGTCATTAAGATTAGCTAAAAAATAGTGCTTTCTTCCATTGTCATCTTCAAAGTAAATACGGTTTTGATTAATATTCACCGATGGAAATGGGATAATTCTAGATTTTTGGTTCGCCGAGGCGGGGTCCATTTATACATTCCTCCTTCAATGAAATATATACATATTATATCAATTTATTCATATTTTCGCAAATCAAGAAAAACTTCATTGTTGATTAAATAAAATTGCTTTTTAGATAGTATTTATGTTACAATTAATTTATGAATGGAGGAATGAAAATGAAATGTCCTGTTTGTAAAGATGTAACATTATTGATGTCAGAAAAAAAAGGTGTAGAAATTGATTATTGTCCAGAGTGCCGTGGGATTTGGCTTGACCGCGGTGAACTGGAAAAATTAATGGAAAAAGAAGAAAGTTATAATAGAGAGCATTATAGTGAAAAAAAACATTATGATGACAAAGAATATCATGATTATGACTCTAAATATCCTCATAAAAAGAAGAAAAAGAAAGAATCTTTTATGGGCGAAATTTTTGACATTTTTGGTGATTAATTTTACCAAAACAAAACTATCAATAAATTTTGGTAGTTTTTTTTCAAGAAATAACTTGGTACTGCCTCATATAATTTTAAACATCTTAAAAAGTACTAATCAGTTTAATGGAATCGGTTACCTATAAATTTTTTAAGGTGAGTGATATTGGAATTAATTACTATCTACATTATGATGCTTTTCTTGCTATGAAAAAATAATATAATTATCTAAACAATAAACTGTCATTTCATGACTAAAGATTGTTTTTCATTTTCTTTAAATAAAACGCTTGACCTAAAGTCAACTTTAGATGATATATTATAGAAGGATTATAAGCAATGATAAATTGGTGATGGATGCCCTGAAATACCCCAT
This sequence comes from uncultured Bacilli bacterium, assembly GCA_944358495.1. Lineage (GTDB taxonomy): Bacteria > Bacillota_I > Bacilli_A > RF39 > UBA660 > Coprosoma. The sequence goes on along the minus strand of CALVRF010000013.1, from coordinate 9,845 downwards.
ATCAGAAGTAGCAAGAAAAATGCATATAATTATACCAGCATTAAGATATTATAATAATATCGAACTGCTTCAAAGCTTAAAAATTGGAGTTTTTAATATGTATCTAAAATAATGGAGGTTTTTATGAAAAAAATAATATTTGTAGTGACTATAGTTATAATTGTTACAGCGATTATAATGATTATGTTAAATATAAATAAATTTGATTCATCTAACACCCAAAACATAAGACAGAAAGGAGATGTTAATGTGGAAAACTCTAATATATCGTTTAACTTTGATACCAAAACAGTGACTCTAAATAGTGGATATGAAATGCCAATATTAGGTTTAGGGACTTGGACTCAAGATGATAAAGAAACCGCTAATTCTGTTTACTATGCTTTGAAGGATGGCTATAGACTTATAGATACTGCTCAATATTATGGTAATGAAAAAGGGGTTGGGGATGGCCTTAAAAGAGCGATTGATGATGGTATTGTAACAAGAGATGAAATATTTATTACGACAAAAATAATGCCAAGTAGTTATAATAATGCCTATTATTCTATTGATGAATCTTTAAAAAAATTGGGAGTAGATTATATAGATTTACTTTTAATACATCAGCCTGGTTCTAATGATGAAGAAGTTTATAAAGCTATGGAACAAGGTGTTGAAGATGGCAAGGTAAGATCAATCGGAATTTCCAATTATTATACAAAAGAAGAGATTGATGAAGTGTTGTCCTATGCAACTATTACTCCAGCGGTAATTCAAAATGAAAACCATATATATTATCAAAATACAGAATTACAAAAATATGTGAGTAAATATGGAATAATAATCGAGTCTTGGTATCCGTTTGGCGGTAGAGGTCATACTTCTGAGAACTTTAACAATGAGGTTATTAAAGAATTAGCTAGTCAATACAATAAAACATCAGCTCAAATCATATTAAGATGGCAATTACAAGCAGGATATATAGTTATTCCTGGTTCAAGTAATCCAGACCATATTTTAGAAAATTATAGTATTTTTGATTTTGAGTTAAGTGAAGCAAATATGAGAGATATTGCTAACATTAATAAAAGCCAAAGATACGAGAATTGGTAATAAAAAGTCATAATAATCAATTTAGTCAACAAATAAATCACAAGTATACTTTAAGATGTAAATAACTGCATATTTATATCTTATTTTTTTGTATTAAATTACTTAGTGAAAATAGCAAATGGGCTTAAAAATAAGGCAAAAATATCTTATAGCATACAAAAACCGTTAAAAATCAACGGTTATTTTCATACTGGTGGAGCCGGCGAGAATTGAACTCGCGTCCAAATACCTTTCAAAGGAAATCTCTACAAGTTTAGTTAGCTAAGAAGTGTCCTAATAAATAAAGTAGCTAACAACTAATTTATTAGTAAGCCTATAAAATTCATTATTACTTTTAGGCTAAGTAATAATATATCCCATTAAATGCGAACTCTTTAAATTCTTCATGGGAGAAAGAAAGTAAAGAGTGCTTCCCTTTTTCTATTAAGCGAAAGCTAATTGGCCATTATAGGCCTTATTTTCTTTTCCAGTTATATTTAACTGTGTACTTAACGCGTACCTTCGACTTGCAACTTCAATCTCCAAGTATCTGTCGAAACCAAAGCGGCCCCGTGTAAGAAACATTATAGCATGTTTCTTTTTTGATGTAAAGTTTATCTTTTTAATTTTTTCGGGTACTTTCTTTTTTATTCAACGTTATCTTTTTAATCTAGCCCTGAGATCTCTTTCAATATCTCTTTGCTTAATTGTTTCTCTTTTATCATAAGTCTTTTTACCTTTAGCTACACCTAATAATATTTTAGCTTTATTCTTTTTTAAATATAATTTTAAAGGGACTAAGGTAAAACCTTCTAATTTTATCTTATCTTGTAATTTTAATATTTCTTTTTTATGAAGTAACAATTTTCTAGTTCTTGTTTCTTCATGGTTGAAAATATTACCTTGTTCATAGGGGCTGATATGCATATTTAATAGTAGTGCTTCTCCCTTTTTTATAGTTGCGTAACTATCTTTAAGATTGGCTTTGCCTTGTCTAATTGATTTTATTTCAGTACCAGTCAAAACAATGCCGGCTTCGATTTCTTCGAAAATTTGATAATCATATTTTGCTTTACGATTGTTTATTTCCATTTTTATCACCTTTGCCTGCTGGTTTAAAATTTATTAGGCCTTTATCTTTAATGACACTATCGACAATAACATTTATTTTATCACCTAACATATAACGTTTTTTAGTACGTTTACCAATTAAACTGAAAGTTGATTCTTGATAAAAATAATAATCATCCATTAAATCTTCTATTTTAATCATACCTTCAACCATATTAGGTAGTTCAACATAAATGCCATAGTTAGTAACCGTACTAATAGTTCCTTTATATAACTCACCAATATGATTTAACATGTACTCAGCCATTTTCATATCAGTGACATCTCTTTCACAATCCACAGCGGCTCTTTCTCTTTCGGATGATTGAAGTGCAATTTGGGGTAAAGTATTATTATAATAATTTATTGTTTCATTATTTATTTGATGTTTGAATAAATAAGAACGTAATAATCGATGAACTGTTAAGTCAGGAAATCTTCTAATTGGCGAAGTAAAATGAGTATAAAATTTACTAGCTAAGCCAAAGTGACCAATGTTATTATTATCATAAATGGCTTTTTTCATACATCTTAAAAGCATGGTTGAAAGAATAGGATATTCTTCTTTGTCTTTTAACTGCCCTAAAATACCTTGAACAGTTTTAGGGGTAATATTTTTTAAATTAGCATTGACTTTATAACCTAACACATTAATAAACTTTAAGAAGTTTTGCATTTTTTCTTCATCTGGGATAGCATGAACTCTATAAATAAATGGTAGATCCATATAAGCTATGGTACTAGCAACTGCTTCATTAGCACTTATCATAAAGTCTTCAATTAACTTTTCCCCTTCTCCACGTTCACGTTTTTTAATATCAATAGCTTTTCCAGTTTCATCGACAATAATTTTAGGCTCATCAGTATCAAAATCAATATAACCTTTTTGGCTTTTATTTTTTCTAATTATTTGGGCTAATTCATGCATTTGCTTTAGTTTATCTGCAAATGGTTCATAGCCTTCGGGAATGGAATCTTCTTCCAATATTTGGTTAACACATTTATAAGTCATTTGTTTACGTGATTTAATGACGCTTTCGAAAATTGCACTATTTAAAGTATTACCTTTATCATCAATTTCCATAACGCAAGATATAGCTAAACGCGTAGCATTAGGATTTAGAGAGCAAATACCGTTAGATAATTGATGTGGGAGCATAGGAATAACTCTATCTGCCAAATAAGAACTGGTTCCCCTTTTATAAGCCTCATCTCCTAAAGCAGTATTTTCTTTAACATAATATGAGACATCAGCGATATGCACCCCTAATTGATAATTACCATTAGGTAATTTATCTAAACTTATGGCATCATCAATATCTTTGGTATCATCGCCATCAATAGTAAAAATCATTTGATTCTGCAAATCTTTGCGATTTTTATATTCTTCGGGTTTTACTTCACTTGGAATATTTTCTAATTCTTTTAATACTTCATCTGGGAAAATATCATTAATATGATATTTAGCCGCGATGGATAAAATATCGACGCCGGGATCATCTTTATGACCTAAAATTCTAATAACTTTTCCTTGGTAATAATTACTTTTATCAACATTACTATCAATTTTAACCACAACTTTATGTCCAGGAACAGCCCCATTTGTATCTTCTTTATTAATTTCAACAACTATACTTAATTTATCATCATCGAGTTTTATAAAGTTTTTATTATCTTTAATATAAAATTCGCCAACTAAAAGATTACTTAAATTTCTTTGGGTAATTTTCCGAACAACGGCTTCATGCTTCTGTTCATCGATGACACTGATAATGACATTATCACCATTAATGGCACCATTAATATGGTTTTTGGAAACATAATAATCATTATTTTCTCCGTCAACAATAACAAAACCAAAGCCTTTAGGGTTGGTAACAATAGTTCCGATTTTTTGAGTTTTATCATTAAATTTTTCATATTTGCCTTTATTAGTGACCCTTATTTGTAAATTATTTTGCAATTCTATTAATATTTCATTCAAGTGTTCTTGTTCTTCTTCAGTTAATTGTTCAAATATTTCTTCATAAGTTAATGCTTTATTATGACTAGTGATAATATTTAATACTTTTTCTTTCATTAGTTTCACCTCTATTATTTATTATAGTCTATTTTCTGTGAAAAATATAGTTTTCTTGTTACATTAATATATAAGGCCATTAAAAATGGCCTTATAATTATTTTAAGTTCTTTATTTCTTTTTTAGTTAACCCTGTTATTTCCATTATAGTATCCATATCCATTCCTTCTTTGAAAGCCTCCATATATTTATCCCCCTTACAAAACTTTTCTAACTCTTGTCTACTATAATCTAAAGCAGCCACAAAGTCGTATCTTTTTTTACCATTATAACATTCTTTTTTTATTTTATCTATATTAAATTCATAGATTTTGATATTATCGATAAAGTCCTTTTTGGTTTCTTTATCACTTAGTGTATATATCCCTAGTGATGGATAACTATCAGGCAAGCCGACGGTAAAATTTATTTGAATAAACTCCACCATTGTATTATAACTTTCTCCCACTTTGGTGGCTTTAAAAAATATTTTTGTTGCCTGCATTTTCCTCCTTTTCTAACTCCTACACTATTATCATACTGTGTTTATACCCTTGATTCCTGCTTTTTATGAAAAAAAAACAATTTTTGAATTGTTTTTAAGAAAACTTAGATTTAAGTATATACCATATACTAACAGCGATAGAGCCAAGAAAAGCAACTATCATGTCCCACATAGTATCAGATACTCCGGTGGTGACCACCCTTTGGGCATCGCCACCAAAGAAATAGTTACAAGTAAACTCAAATACTTCCCACATGCCAGCACATAGCCAGCTAAAGGAAACAAGGAATAAAACATTAAAAACTTTATTTTTTGTCTTTTGGTAGTTTAAAATAACTAGGGCGATATAACTAGTTAATATTCCAGACATTGTATGGGTTATTTTATCAAATAATGGCCATTTATTATAAAATTCAGCAGTAACACCTAAATAATGAGCAAGAAAAATAAAAATAATCCATATAGTAATAAGGCCATCATTGAGTTTTACTTTAAATAATTTTTGAATAATATAAGGAACCATTACGGTTAAGATAATACTTGAATCCTTTAAGATTATAACAATATCTTGATCTATTTCACTAAAAATAGTAAAGGCACTACAAACTAGAGTTATTATTATTAGCAATATATTTAGAATCTTCATGTTTTATTTGCTCCATTTCTACACTATTAATTGAGTTAAATCTTTTAGTAATTTTTTCAGTAGTAGTGTGGATATCTTTGACGTCTTTACTAACAGTATCAATACTTCTAGATAATTTATCCCAGCGATCTTTATACCTTTTGAACTCTTCAGATAATAGTCTTAGCTCAGTTTGAATAATTTTGGTATATTTATCTCTTTCAATGTTTTTCATGATTATTTGCAAAGTAGTTAAAGTACTCATCAAAGTAGTTGGGCCAGTTATCCAAACGCGTTTTTTGTAGGCATAATCCATAACATCTTGGTGATAAGCATTAACTTCAGCAAATATGGCTTCAGCGGGGAGAAACAAAATAGCTTGATCAGTGGTTTCGCCCGGGATAATATATTTACTTGCGATAGCATCAATATGCTTTTTCATATCTTGTTTAAATAATTTTTCAGCTTCATTTTGTTTAGGATTTTTTTTATCAACCATTTTTTGATAATTTTCTAAAGGAAATTTCGAATCAATAGCAATAAGTCCTAAAGGCTCTGGGGCTTTTATGATGCTATCAGCGATAGTTCCATTACTTAAAGTATACTGCAAACTATAAATTTTATTATTGTTTGAACCAAAAACATTTTCTAAAATATGAGCTAGATTAACTTCTCCAAAGATACCTCTTGTTTTCTTGTCGGTAAGAACGGTTTGAAGAGAAACAATATCATTAGATAATGTATCAATTTTTTTTTGAGCTTCATCAATTTTAGAAAGTCTCTCTAAAACAGAAGTAAAGGTTTTATTAGTTTTTTCAAAGTTTTGATCTAATCTTTCATTAACTTTGTCATTGATTTGATTCAATCTATTTTCGATTTTTTCATTTAATTTATCAAAGTTATTATTAGTATTATTAGTTAAATCATTTTTAAACATTCCTAATTCTTTAACAACACCTGTTTCCATTTTGCCTAATCTTTCAGTAATATTGGATTCATTAATATTTTTTGTTAAAGAAATGACACTAATGATTAAAATTACAATTAATAGTCCAATTATTATATATTCCATAGAATCACCTATCTCTTTATAATTATATCCTATATCAAGATAAGGTTCAAGATTTTAAGTAGAAAAAAAGTATATGACATATATACTTTTAGGACAATATATCTTGAATTTCAGATTTCTCTTCTTTACAAAGTTCGGATAAATCAACTTCTAATACCTGAGCAAGTTTCCATAGAGTACCTAAAGAAAATGTTTGATGAACATTATTTTCAATATTAGAAATAAATTGTTTTGAATATCTACTTTCTTCAGCTAGTTTCTTTTGTGTCCAGCCTTTTTGTTTGCGGTATTTACGAACATTTTTTCCTACAAAGTCATATACATAATTTTCGTCACTTCTATCGAACTTCATACTATCACCATTATTATTTTCCCACATTTTTCCATTTTATTGGTGTTACTGTTCGTTATATTTTGTCTATTTGTTAACTTTGCAAAAGCCAAGCTTCATATCCACCAATAACATTTACAACATTATAACCTTGATTTCTAAGTATTTGACACAATTTTGGTGATGTTAGCCCATGTTTACAATAAATATAATAAATTTCGCTTTTATTTAAATAGTTGCTGGGACTTACTAATAAATCTTTAGCAGATATATTTTTAGAACCTGGAATATGATTGTTATTAAAATTTTCTATGGTTCTAATGTCTATGATATTAGGATTTGGCAATTTTAATAAATCGGTCACCGATATATTCAATTTAATCACCTCTAGTGTTATTGTATGCACTAGCTTTATTTTTATTGTGGATCAATGTCTTATAAAATTTTTGAAAAAAATATTTATTCTATTAAATAATTTTGAGTGATTTAGTTTGGCAATATTCTATTACATATTTTTGACTCTTTTCAATTTTGCTTGTATATAATGAAAAAACCTTTAATATTAGTGATTAAAGGTCTTTAAATATCATCATCGTCATCGGCAAAGAAATCATCAAAGAACTGATCATCAGTAATATAATCATCATCGTCTTTTTTTATGGTGCTTTCTTTCTCAGTTGCAGTTTTAATATTAATATTGTTAGTTATTTTATTGGCTAATTCTTGTTTATTTATAGCATGAGATTTTTTAGGAGTAGCAGGTTTTATCTCTTCTTTAGGTACTTCTGATTCTTTGATAGCCGGTTCTTTACTTGATTTTGTTTCTGGTTTAACTTGTTTTTCTATTGCTTTGGATTTGACGATTTGTTCTAGTGTTTCTGCTTGTTTTTTAGTGGTTTTGTTGGATTCATCATTTGTTTCTTGCTTAATTTTTTCAGCAAATTTACTAATCATTTCGGCAGTTGGCTTAGTTGGCTCAACTGTCTCAATTTTTTGGGACTTACTTTTGCTGGTAGTTTTGGCATTGGCTAATTTAGCTTTTTCTTTAGCTTCTTCTGCTTCTAATTCAGCAATTCTAGCGTCAATTCTTTTGGTTATAGCTTCAAAGTCAATGGCTCCAGATTTAGATCTAGTACTAGGATTAGCAGTTTTATTAGGTAATAGGCTCTTTCCCATTTTGCCATTAATAATTTGGTTAATTCTTTCTTCTTTTTTCTTATTGACATAGCCTTTTAAATCAAATATTTTGATTTCTTGTTTTTCCCTTTCCGGATAATAGGCATCTTTGCCATCAGCAGTAGCATATAATGGTCCCCAATCGATTTCATAATCTAGTTTTAGCTTGGTTCTAAAAGGGTCTAGTCTACTTCTCAAAAGAATAACTTCTCCCATTTTTAATTTTTGTAAATCACTAACGGTGATAAGTGGTCTAGTTTCTTCTTTTTCTTTATCTCCGCTGCCGGTTTTAACTTTGACTTCTCCACACATTTTACTAATTTCTTCTAAAGCGGCAATTTCGGTACTAATTAAATAAATAATGTTAGTACAGTTACCTCTAATCGTATCACCTTTGTTTTTTCCATAAACTTCAGATAATTGGGCAAAGTTTTGAATAACGAAGAAAAAACGCATTTTTCTACTACGAGCAGCAGAAACCATAGTTTCAACGTCTTTTAATGGTGGCATATTAGCAAACTCATCTAGTAAGAAATTGGTACGATATGGGAGTTTTCCACCACATTTTTGAGCATAGTCAACTAATGTCTCGTAACATTGTTTGACAAAGATAGTAACTAATGGATGATAAGTTTTCTTTTCATCTTGAATGACAATAAACACGGCTGTTTTTTTACTACCGATATCGGCCATTTCAAAGTCACTATGAGAAAGCATTTCAGAAATGTTTTCTCTAGCGGCAAACAATCTTAATTTTTGTTTAAATACTGATAAAATACTGCCTTTAGTGTCATTCGGGGCAATTAAAGTTGATGATGCACTGATATAAGCTGGAGAAGAATGGTCTTTGGTATTAAAGTATTCATTAACGTAAGTGGTGTTAGGTCCACATTTTTCTTCGCCGACGGTAGTAAACATATTAACACTATTTAAATTAATTTCTTCTTCACTAGCATCTTCAAATAAAGCTAAACAAAGTCCTGAGAAATAATCGGCTGAAGTTTTTTCCCAGAATGGATCTTGATTTTGAGCATTTTGGTCATATAAGATGTTTAAGGCTAAGTCGTCAACTAGTTCGTTAGCTTTATCTTTATTGCCATTTTTATAATATTGGTACGGTAAATGTAATGGATTCCAACCACTACCTTTTTGAGGATCACGGAAATTTAAAAGAACAACATTATAACCTCTTTTTCTAAGCATATTAGAGGTTCCTTCATATAATTCGCCTTTAGGGTCTGTGACGATCATTGATTCATCATGTTTTGCTAAAGACTTGATTAATGGAAACATAGTGATTTGACTCTTACCAGCTCCAGTAGAACCAATAATAATATTATGTCCTTCACTATTATCAACCCACATTTTTTTACCATTGTTAATTAATGGTATACCACCATATTCAGCAGTTTCGGCTTTGATATCAACTGGTTCAATTCCTTTAGCGCTTTTTAATTCTTTTTCTTCTAGCCATCTAGAATAGCCTTTTTCCTTTTTAGATTCAGTAGAAAATCCCAATCCTTTTTCTCTATCGAAAAAACGATCTGAGACACTTAAAACACTAGCTACTAAGGCTACAACATAAAGAATAAGGGTAATGCCGATATAACGAGGTCCAAAGGCAGGAAATGGGTTAAATCCGTGTAATGGCTTATCAATATCGCCAGCCGCAAATTGAGAAATATTTAAAACTGCTATAGCAACAAAATACAATAAAACTACGGCATAAATGCCAAACATTATCCAATCTTTTTTTTCAGCTCTAAATTTTAATTTCATGATATCCTCTCCTGTTACATTTGGTTAGTATATACTATCTTTTAATTACATTCAAGATGTTTTTGATACAAATACATTATAACATAAAAAAGTAATAATTAATATATTACTTTT
>CALVRF010000012.1 GCA_944358495.1 uncultured Bacilli bacterium | reverse complement strand
ATATGAATGACAAATGAGGGGCAAAGTATGAAACCCCTTGTTTTTATTATATAAAAACTGTCCAGTGATAAGTATGTAATAGCTTAATATCAAATACAATAAAAAACTAACAAAACGCTTATGAAAGTTCTTGTTAGTTTTATTTTACCTTAATTCCTTGATAAGAATTCCTTTTTGCCATTTCTTTATCAATGTCATTTAAAACTTGTGTTTTTTTAGGTAGCCATAAAGGCGCTATTAAATCATCAGTCATTGGGTCTCCGGTTAATCTTTGAATAACAATCTCTGGTTTTAAATATTCTAACTGGTCACAAACAATATCCACATATTCTTCTTCACTTAATAAATGGAAAGGTTTTATTTCATATAACTTAGCTAAAGGTGTATCTTTTAATACACTAAGCATATGTATTTTAATCCCATCAATATTTAAATTATTTAAATATTTAACGGTCTCTATCATCATATCTTTTGTTTCATCAGGAAGTCCATTAATAATATGAACAACCGTAAAAATATTTTTTTGTTTTAACTTTTTCACCATATCCTCAAAACATTTTAAATCATGACAGCGATTAATTAACTTAGTCGTTTTTTCATGAATTGTTTGTAAGCCAAGTTCCACAGTCAAAAAAGTTTTTTTATTTAACCTATCTAAATAATCCAAACATTCATCACTTATGCAGTCTGGTCTAGTTGCTATAGATAGACCAACCACATTATCTAATTTTAAAATAGTTTCATATTTTTCTTTTAAAATATTTAAAGGTGCATAAGTATTACTTCTAGCTTGAAAATAACCAATATATTTACTATTTGGCCATTTTTTATCCATTACTTTTTTTACACTTTCAAACTGAGTAATTAAATCATCATTCTTATTGCCACCAAATTCACCACTACCACTCTTCGAACAATAAATGCAACCTTTAGTTCCTAAAGTTCCATCAATATTCGGACAAGTAAATCCCGCATTTAAGCTTATTTTACACACCTTACAGCCAAATTTGTTTTTATAAAAATAATCTAATGTATGATACCTTTTGTTGGTATTTGAATAAGGAAAATCATTCATCAAAAATCACCAAAAATAGTATAACACGGTTTTCCATATAAAAAAATATTTTTGTACAGAAAAAGTTATTACTGTGAAAAAGTTATGAAAAATCAAAAAAAATCATTAAAATCCTTTATATTATAAGTGTTTTTTGATATAATTACACTGGGAGGTAGAGAAAAGTGAAAAGGAATTTACTTAAAGCAATCGGAATATCTTTCTTAATTTTTGTCGTTTTAAGTTGGATAATTCCTGTAGGTACTTATTCAGATGGTGAATTAACCACCAATGGTATTGATGCTGTAGGGCTATTTGATTTAGTTGGTGTACCAGTTTCAACTATTTTAACCTTTGCTCTTTATATAGTTGTGTTTGCTGTTATTGGCGGACTATATGGAGTGATGGAAAAAACTGGAGCTTTAACTGCTTGGACTGATAAAATAACTAAAAAGTTCGAAGGTAAAGAGAAAAGATTTGTTATCTTTACAATTATCTTCTTTGTTATTCTTTCATCAGTAACTGGTTTAGTTTTACCACTATTTGTTTTAGTTCCATTATTTGGCGCTGTAATTTTAGCTTTAAATTACGATAAAATTACTGCCTTGGCTTCAACAGTAGGAGCTCTATTGGTAGGATCTATTGCTTCAACCTATGGCTTTAATGTTACAGGTTATACTAAAAACATTTTATCTTTAGATATGAGCAATGAAATTTGGGCTAAAGTGATTTTACTAGTACTTCTTACAGCCATTTTAATCTTCTTTGTATTAAAATTTAGTAAACGTAGTACTGCTGTTAAAGCGATAGCTAAAGCTGATACTAAAAAAGAAGTTAAAGAAGCTAAAAAAGAAACTAAAACAGAGGCTAAGAAAGAAGTAAAAGCTGAAACTAAAAAAGCTGCTAAAGGAACAACTAAAAAAGCAGCCACCAAGAAAACAACGACAAAAACTAAAAAGGCATCAAGTAAGAAAAATACAGCTAGCTTAGCTGTAGCTAAAGATGTTAAGAAAGTAACTACTAAAAAGACAGTTAGTACAATTCCATTAATTGTAATTTTCGTCTTAATGCTTATCGTATCTTTAGTAGGTATGTACAATTGGTATTATTCATTTGATATTGAATTTTTCAATGATATCCATACTGCTATCATGGAAGTTAAAATCGGAGATTTTGCTATCTTTGAACACTTATTAAGTGGAAGCAATGCTTTAGGATATTGGGGTAATGCCGAATTTGTATTCATGATGATTGTAGCTGCTGCTATAATTGCTTGGATTTACAAATTAAAATTAGGAGAATTCGTTGAAAGCTTTATTGCTGGTGTGAAGAAAATGTTACCAACCGCAATTTATGCTGCATTAGCTAGTGTTATTTTAACTATTTTATACCAAGCTTCATATAGTGGAACTGGAACTTTAGTTGATACTATCTATGCTCAGACATTTGGCTTATCTGATGACTTTAATGTAATTATTACTGGAGTTGCCTCATTAATTGGAAGCTTCTTCTATAATGATTTATATTACTTGTTAGCCGGTTTAACGCCATACGTTATGAACTTTGATGCTGATGCTTTATCAATTGTTGGGTTATTAATCCAATCAGTTGCAGGTGTTGGTATGATTATATTCCCAACAAGTGTAATTCTAATTGCTGGTTTAAGCTATTTCGGTGTCAAATGGACTCATTGGTTTAAATACATTTGGAAATTCGCTTTAGCAGTATTCTTAATTATTTTATTAATTTGCTGCATTTTAGCTGTTATGTAAAAAGTTCCCAAAAGGAACTTTTTTCATATAATTTTCACGTAAATTTAATATATTTAAAATGGAGGTATAAAGCGTGAAAAATATTTTGTCAAAGGTTTGGGGTTTTATAAAAAAATACAAGTTTATTTTACTAGCTATTATTTTACTAATCATTATTATTTTTGTAATTGTGAAGTTTGTTTATCCAGAAATTCATAAACGTAATTTAACTAATGAAAACTGGCTTAGAAATCACATCGATATTGTTTTAAATGATAATTATGGAGAAAACATCTATTATGTTGAAAAGGATAAAGATATTGATATTTTTACCGAAACATATCAAAATATTATTGAAGATAAAATTAAAGAATTATTAAATAATAATGATTATACTTTAGAAGAACCATTAATGATAGTCAATCCTTATGGTACTAATAGTAGTGGTATTAATATTTATTATAATAGTGAAGATAATGCTACACTAGATTATACGATTAAAGCTGATGATACCACTGACTTCACCAGAACATTGATTGAAAAAGATGGACCGGACTATGAATATCAAATTATTGGATTAGTTCCTGGTAAAGAAAATAATTTAACTTTAGAATTAAAAAAAGATGACGAAGTTGTTCAAACTAAAGAAATCAGTATTGATATGCCAAATACTGATTCCGATGTTGATGTTCAATTAGATGTCGAAAACGGTGATAGCAAAGCCGAGTTAACAGATGGATTATATGCTTTGTTAGGTCACGATAAAAACTTTAATTCCAATATTTATTTATATGATAACGATGGCACTTTAAGGTCTGAGTTAGACTTAGATTCTTATCGAACCGACCGCATTATCTTTATTGATAATGATATGATTTATTGTTATAAAAAAGATGGCTTTATTAGAGTAGATAGTACTGGAAAAATAGTTGATTTCTATGATATTGATGGTTATATTATGCATCATGACTTTGTCTATGATGAAGATAACAATAAATTAGTTATTTTAGCTAATAAAGCTGGTGCTGACACCATTGAAGATAGGGTAATTACTTTAGATTTAGATACTAAAAAGGTTGAAGAAGTATTAGATATGCATGATTATTTAAGTGATTTCTATGATACCGCAACTGTACCTGAACAAGGTAATACTTATGGTGGTGACGAATTAGATTGGATTCACTTAAATAGCCTGCAAGTAATAGATGGTAAAGATATTTTATTAAGCAGTAGAGAGACTAGCTCAATTATTAGAATTAATAACTTCTATGACAATCCAGAAATAGAATATTTACTAGTCGACGATAGTATGCTTGAAGGCACTTCTTATGAGGACTTAGCCTATGAAAAAGTAGGAGACTTTGTTTCTCATGCTGGCCAGCACACCGTAACCTACACCACTTCTGATGATTTAGAAGATGGTCAGTATTACATTACTATTTTTAATAATAACTATGGCGGAGCAAGAACCAGACCAGACTTTGATTGGTCTAATTATCCAGGGGTCGGAACCTATGAAGATGGCACCCATTCAATGTTCTATAAATATTTAGTCGATGAAAATGAAAAAACTTACGAATTAGTTGACAGCTTTGATGTTCCATATTCTAGTATTGTTAGTAGCATTGAATATTTTGGTGATAACATTGTCGTAAGTTCAGGTAAAGACCACTCATTTGGTGAATATGATGAAGATGGCAACTTAATTAGACAGTTTAATTACACTTCAAAGAAATATGCTTATAGAGCCTTTAAATATACCTTTGGAGATGTATGGTTTGATTAAAACGGGGATATCCCGTTTTTGTTTGCTTTTCTTCCCAAATTAATATATAATAAAAGTCATTCAATAAGTTTTTAAAGAAAGAGTGATTTTATGGATGGAATAATAGAAATAACTTTGCCGTCAAAAAAAATATCGGAAACTTCAGAAGTTATTGAAAGATGTGGTTTGCTAGCTAAGCCAACTGATTTAGCCGTTGCGATGAATAGACATAATGATGAAAGTGAGTTTATGAGCTACTATCTATCAACAATAAATACTTTAAATAATAAATTTTATATTGTTCAAAATGAGGGTAAATTTGGTGTTACAAATTCAGCAAATAGATGCGGAGTTCGTCCAATTGTTAAGCTGACAGCAGAAGCTTGGAATGAAATTTTAAACAAAGCGATAGAGTTTGATGGTATCAAAATAGTTCAATATGGTGAGTTTCCCCAAACAACTATATTGCAAGAATTATCTAGTCCTTTAACTACTACTGGAAAAGTTTATGAGATTAAAGGCCAAAATGCTCTAGAATATTCATTTAAAAATCAAAAGGTTTGTCAAATAGGTGATACTTGGTATAAGGTTGAACCTATTGAATGGCTTGTCGACGAAGACAATCATCTATTATTAGCGAGACATGTCTTATTAGCCGGTTTATCAATTGACCGCCGTCCGATGTTTGATGGGACATTTGAACAATCTAGGTTATATGAAGATTTAAATACCTTGTTTATTAAAGATATTATTCCAAGTAGAGAAACTGCTTATGATGAAGACCAACTTTTAGATTTAGCTAGGTTAGAACTTATCAAGCAAAGATTAAGTGCGGAAACATCAGAAATTAAAGAAGAAGTGGCTAGAAAGGAAAAATTAATTGCCGAAATCTTAAGGTTAAAATCCGCCATCAACATAGAAAAACAAAAGTCTGATGCTTTGGATAAACAGTTAGAAGAACTAACACCAAGTACTAAAGGAAAAGCTTATGTTAGAAGATAAATTAAAAGAACTATCCGAAGAAGAATTAAATGAAATAATTAAACAATTAGAAAAAGAATTAGAACTATTAAAATTACAAAATTTAAAAAAAGAAATTGAATTAGAAAAAACAAACAATTAAAAGCTTATTTGTGAATATCAAGTCATAGATAAGCTTTTTGTTTTTTATAATGAAATGTGTTAAAATAATATAAGGTGGTATTAATGGTAAAAACTTTTGAATATAAACTAGATGGTAAAAAATATAATGTCGAAATGGTTATTAAAAATAATAAAAATACTTACATAAAAGTTAAAGAAGATTTAACTATTTATGTAACAACTAATATGTTCACCACTAAAAGAATGGTTAAAAATTTATTAGATGAACAACAAGATTTTCTTAGAAAAGTTATCAGTAAAATGAAAAACCGTAACGAAAAAGAAAATGAATTTTATTATTTAGGCGAAAAATATGATATAATAAAAGTACCATTTGATAAACTAGAAATCGATGATTATAAAATATATGTTTCGGATGAAAAAGAATTGCAAAAGTGGTTAAAGAAAAAAACTTTAGAAGTTTTTGAAGAAAGACTAAATTATTGTTATCAGTTATTTGAAGAAAACATTCCTTTCCCGAAACTTAAAATTAGAAAAATGAAAACTAGATGGGGAGTTTGTAATCGAAGGGATTTATCGGTAACCTTAAATTCTAAATTAATTAGATATAATACCTTTATAATCGATTATGTTGTTATTCATGAATTAAGTCATTTAGTTCACTTTGATCATTCCAAAGAGTTTTGGCAAACTGTAGAAAAATATATGCCAAATTATAAAAAAGCCGTAAAAGTATTAAAAGAATAGGAGAGTTTATGAAGAAAAGTTGTATATTGTTTATAAGTGCTATTTTATGTTTTTGTCTTTCGGTAAATAATGTTAGTGCTGAAACATTAGATGAATATATTGCCAAAGCTGAAGCCGCCTTAAATGCTAAAAAGGCCGCTGACGATAAAAAGAAAATGACTGAAGCAGAAAAAGAAGAAGCTTTAGCTGAAAAAGAACAAGTTGAGACAGATATTCAAAACATTGAAACCGAAATTACTAATTTAAAACAAGAAATTCAAAATCTTGAAGAGTCTATCGATAAAAAAGATGCCGAAATAAAAGAAATTATAAGGTTTGTTCAAATATCTAATGGAGAATCAGCCTATTTAGAATATGCCTTTGGGGCCAGTACGTTTACTGATTTTATTTATCGAGTATCCGTTGCTGAACAATTATCTAATTATAATGATGAATTAATTACCTCTTATAATAATGATGTCAAAAAACTTGAACAAAATCAGCGTGATTTATCAGCTGAACAGCAACAGTTAAAAGAAAAAGAAACTCAGTTAAGTTCTTTAGTTCAAAAGTTATCTGCCCAAGTCGAGGAGTTAACGGATGCTTCTCAAACTTATGAACAAGAATATCAAAATTTTATGAATTATGTTAATACCCTTAGAAGTATGGGCTGTAAAGGAAACGAAGATATGTCCACTTGTCAAGCCAGAGTTAATCCTCCTGCTATTAATACGGGAGGTGGCAGCGTCACCGGTGGCGGAAATGCTAATGGCTTTTATATCCCATTAACCCAAGGTAGAGTAACCCAAAACTGGAAAGGTTCATCAGTTCATAATGCGATTGATATAGCCAATTATGAAGGAGCGCCGGTATATGCTATTACGACAGGAAGAGTTAGAGTTGTTACCTCTGGTTGTGGTGAAAAAGTAGTTTATATTGTTCATAATGTTAACGGAAGAAATTATACAACCGTTTATTATCATTTAAAAACAGTGACGGTATCAACTAACCAAGTGGTTTATTATACAACTCAAATAGGAACGCAAGGTGGTAATCCTAATCATGGAGCTACTTGTGGATGTACCGGTTCGCACGTAGATGTCAAGTTATTTAATGGTGAATACATGGTCGACTTCTTTACCTTAACAGGCGATGGGGCGAGATATAATATTGACCCTAGAACTTGGCTTACCCAATTACCACCAGTTGGTCAAAGATTTTATAGTAGATAAAGGAAATTAACTTTCCTTTTTTTTGCAAAATTTCCATTTGTATTATCACAAAAACATGGTATAATGTTATAGGATATAAAGGAGTAAGAGGTATATTATGAAGAAAATAGTTAGTTTATCATTAGTTATGCTGTTTAGTTTTTTATTTTCATTTTCTAATATTTCGGCTAAAGAATTGACTTTAAACGAATTAGAAGCTCAGGCCAAAGCTAATAGAGCAGCTTATAACGAAGCCAAAAGCCAAAAAGCCCTTACCGAAGCTGAACGCGATAAAGCTACTGCGGAAAAGACTGAAGTTGAAAGTGAAATTAATAGTCTTAATACTGAACTAGACAATATTGAAAAGGAAATAGAAGATTTGCAAGAATCGATAGAAACAAAAGACGATGAAATAAAAGAAATTATGAAATTTGTTCAAGTTTCCAACGGTGAATCGGCTTATTTAGAATACGCTTTTGGAGCTAGTAGCTTTACCGATTTTATTTATCGAGTATCCGTTGCCGAACAGCTTTCTGATTATAATGATAAATTAATTAAAGAATACAATGCTGATGTTAAAGAACTAGGTGAAAAACAAGTAGAATTAACTAATAAACAAACAGAGCTTTCCAAGAAACAACAAGAACTCACAGTTTTAGAAGCAAAACTCAATCAAGAAATCGAAACTCTCCAATCAGGAATGATTAGTAAAGACCAAGAATATAAAACGCAAATTAACTTAATTAACAGTATGAAACAAAGAGGATGTAGTGGTAGTGATACTGTAACTAGCTGCCAAAACCGTATTAGCAGCAGTGGGAATTTAGCAAGTGTTAATGGTACTTACATGCCAATCGCTAAAGGTTATGTTACTAGTGACTATGGTTGGCGTTCATACGGGGGTGGTGAAAATCATACCGGTATTGATTTTTCCAATAGTACATCCGGTGATACTGTTTATCCGATTGCCGATGGACAGGTCATTTTGTTAGATTATAACCCTAGCTGTGGAAATCATATAGTATATGTTAAACATAACATTAATGGCCATTCATACATTACTTCTTATTGGCACCTTTCTAGTTGGTCAGTAAGTGTTGGACAGTATGTTTCTTATACTACTAAAATTGGTTCTATGGCTGGACGTAATACTGGTGACCAATGCTCTGGCGGTATCCATGTTCATTTGAATTTATTTGATAATGCCGGCAATAGCTGGGAAAATAGAGTAGCACGCGGTGGAAACCCTAATAGTGGACGTATTAATCCAAGAACCATCGCTCCGCAAATCCCAAGTGAAGGTGCCTACTTTAGCCATCGTTAATTTTTGACTTTAGTTTACACTAAAGTCTTTTTTACCATATAAATAGTTTTATAGTTTAGACTGGAAAATGATATAATATAGTTAATAAATAAGCCGTATGAAAGAAGTGATTCAATGAAGAAAATATGCCTAAGTTTAATAATTGTTTTACTTTGTTTTCCCTTGATGGGAAATGCCCAAACTTTAGATGAATATATCGCCGAGGCGGAAGCTAAGTTAGAAGAAGAAAGGGCCGCCACCGAGAAAAAGCAAATGACCGAAGAAGAAAAGAAAGAAGCCTTAGCCGAAAAAGACGCTGTTACTAAAGATATCAGTAATTTAGAAACCCAAATAGATACTTTAGAAAATGATATTAAAGATTTAGAAGATTCTATCGGTCAGAAAGATGATGAAATAAAACAAATTATGTCTTTCGTCCAATTAACCAATGGCCAGTCATCTTATTTAGAATATATTTTCGGCGCTAAAGACTTTACCGATTTTATTTATCGTATTTCAGTTGCCGAACAACTTTCTGATTATAATGTTAATTTAATGGAAGAATATAATAATTCCGTTAAAGAGCAAGAAACTAAACAAAAAGAACTAGCCACTAGCCAGCAAGAGTTAACCGCGAAAAATAAAGAATTGCAAGAATTAATCAATAAATTATCGAAGCAAATCGATGAACTTAACGATAATGTTCAAACCGCTCAAGCGGAATACGATAACCTTATGAATTATATTAATACTCTAAAAGAAATGAAATGTCAGGGAAATGAGGATATGGCTACTTGTGAAGCTAGACTTAATCCGCCAAAAATTACCACAGGTGGTTCATCTAATAACAGCTCATCTAATAGTGGTTCATCAGGTGGTAGTTCATCTAGTGGTAGTTCAGGTGGCTCTAGTAGTGGTAGTGTTACTGGTGGTGGAAGCAGTGGCTTTTATATTCCACTTACTAAAGGAAAAGTAACCCAAAATTATTATGGTAATAGTCATAATGCTATTGATATTACTAATTATGAAGGAGCTCCTGTTTATGCGATTACCACTGGTACGGTAATTACCATTTCTCGAAATCAATCTTGCGGGAAAAATATTGTTTATATCCTGCACAATGTCAACGGTCAAGACTATACCACTGTTTATTACCATTTAAAAACCGTTACGGTATCCGTTGGTCAAACTGTTTATTATACGACCCAAATTGGAACCCAAGGTGGTAATCCTAGTTACGATAGTTGCTCAACTGGCTCGCATTTAGATTTTAAATTATTTAAAGGCCGTTATTTAAGAGATTTCTTTACCTTGAGTAGAGGACCACATATGGACCCAAGGAACTGGCTTCCACAACTTCCGGGCGAGCAAAAATGGTTTTATAGCCGTTAATTTAAAGGAGTAGATGTACTCCTTTTTTGACAAAAACACCTATTTTATTTCGTTATAATTAAAAAAGGTGATATAATGAAAGTAAAAGTATTTGACGAAAGTCATGAAAAAGATTTAGAAAAAGCCATAAATGAATTTATCGAAGAAAATGAACCTGAAATCATCGATATTCATTTTGCGGTTAGTAATAGTATGTTTGCCGAAGAACAAATATTTTGTTTTTCCGCACTTATCGTTTATAGATAGGGTGAAGTATATGAAAAAAAATAGCTTTCTAGCGGGAGCTGCTATTTCAACAATCGGAATTGTCATTTGTAAAATTATTGGTCTTTTATATGTCATTCCCTTTTATGCAATTATTGGGGTGCAAGGAGGGGCCTTGTATAGTTATGCTTATTCCATTTATAATATGTTTTTAAATTTAGCAACCAGTGGTATCCCTGTAGCTATGAGTAAAGTTATTAGTGAATATAATAGTTTAAAATATTTTCATACTAAAGAACAAACCTTTAAAATCGGTTTAAAAATAATCGGTGTTTTAGGTGTTGTTGTTTTTCTTATCTTATTTATTTTTGCTCCGCAAATAGCTTATTTAATTATTGGTGATGTTACTGGTGGAAATTCAATTGAAGATGTAACTATGGTAATTAGAGTAATTGCCACCGCTATTTTAGTAGTTCCGTTTTTAAGCGTGTCTAAAGGTTATTTACAAGGCCATAAGATTATGCAAGTATCATCGATAGCTAATATTTTAGAGCAAATAATTAGAGTTATCGTCATTATTGCCGGTAGTTTCTTAGCCTTAAAAGTCTTTAATGCTAGTATCACTACCGCTGTTGGTATTGCCGTTTTTGGAGCCACTGTCGGTGCTTTAGTTGCTTATTTCTATGTTTATGATAAAATAAGAAAAAATAAAAAAGAATTAAACCGTAATGCTAAAAAAACAGTAGCTGAAGCCAAAATAGGCACTAAAGAGATTGCGAAAAAAATCATTGTCTATGCCTTACCATTTGTCATAATTTCCGTTTTACAATCAGCCTTTACTATGGTTGACGTCTTTACTGTCGTTAAATCGTTAGTTAACTTAGGTTATACAACCGCTATCAGTGAAAATGTTTTAAGTGTTTTAGCTACTTGGGGTTCTAAGCTTAATATGATTGTCATGTCTATATCTACCGGTATTATTATGAGTTTAATCCCAACAATCGCTTCCGCCTATGCGGTAAAAAACTATAAAGAAGTTAACTTTAAAATTAATCAAGCTATTCAAACTTTATTATTAGTTACAGTACCATTAGCCGTTGGTATTAGCTTTATGGCCTCTGATGTCTGGACCGTGTTCTATGGTTATGATGAATTAAATATTTCTATTTTTAGAATCTTAATTTTATCGCAAATTCCATTATCCATTTGCTCGGTAATGGTTAATACTAATCAAACCATGAACAACACCAAAGAAACTATTATTGCCCTAGGTGGCTCTGTTTTAGCCAAAATTTGTCTAAACGTGCCATTCATGCATTTATTTAACACCATTGGACTAGAAGCTTATTATGCTCCAATTATTTTAAATATGCTTATTGATACTAGTGCGAGTTTGTTCTTATTACATGTCGTTAAAAAGAAAACAAATATTAGTTATTTAAAATCTATAAGAACTTTAATAAAAGTAATTTTATGTACTTTAATTATGGTTGTTAGTTTATCAATTTTAAATCTATTTATTCCAAATGTTACTTCATCGAGAATGCTAGCTATTTTACAATTAATATTATATGGTATAATAGGTATAGTTATTTACTTTATCGTCGCTTATAAGTCTAAAACTATCGATGAAATTTTAGGAAAAGATGCAGTTAAAAATGTTTTAATAAAAATCAAAGGAAAATTAGTAAAAAAGAAATAAAAAGGAAGTGAGAATTATGGAACAACTAAGTTTTTTTGAAAAATTAGGTGTTTTAGGTAGTAATATTTTGGCCCACCCTCTTTTTATTCTTTTACTATTGTCTCCAGTGGTTATTATCGCTTTAAATAAAAAAATTACTAAAAAATTTATTATTGCCATTTACATAGCCATCATTCTAATCGTTTTATTTGTCGGCAACACCACATTATTTGCTTTACTTGATAATATGATAGATGGCTTATTTATGGTTTTGTATTTTCCAAACTTTATTACTTTATTTATTGTTGTCGTTGCTTCAGCTATTATTACGTTAATTACTTTTTTCAGAAAGAAAATGCTGAAAGTAAATAAAGTAATTAATATAACTGGTTTTGCTATTATCCAAACCATTTTTTGCTTGATTTTAGTAGTCGTTCAAGCAAATAACATTGACATCTACGAAGAAAATGCTTTATACTCTAGTAATGATGTTTTAACCTTAATGCAACTTTTAATGGGCACATTTGCACTTCAAATACTTGGCGTATTAATATTTACTGCCATTGAAAAAATAACCGAAAAATTAGATGCCAAAGATAATGAAGAAAAGGTTTACCGCAATATCGAAAAAGCTAAAGAATTAAATTCTGATGCTCCGGAAATGTTATTTGAAACAGCTAATAAAAAATATGAACCCAAATTAGAAAAACAAGCCCCACTTGATAAAAGTTTAATTGAAAAAGAGAAGATTAAACCTATTAGTTTAGTTGATGCCATCAGCGAAGAAAATAGACAAAATGTTATTAAAATTGGTCAAAGTAAAAACGAACCATTTAAAATGCCGCCAGTTATTAATACTTTTGCCCCTAAAGAAATCAATAAGTTCGTTAAAACGGCCCCTATAGAAAATGAAAAACCTCAAAATAAAGTAGGGGAAATCAAACCAGAAACTAATCAAATAGTTAAACAATCAGAAAATAAATTTGTAAAACCTTTAAATCCAGTAATGGAACCCCCAAAACCAGAAAATATAACGCCAACAGACAAGCCGGCTATAAAATCTGAAAATATCATAACGCCTGAAATTTTCGAGACTCCAAAAGATATAGTTCCCACTCCTAAAATAGAAACCAAACCAAAAGTAGAAAAAGCTCCATTAAAACCAGAGCCTATTCCTCAGGTTTTAGAACCAAAAACTGAAACTAAAAACGAACCACAAGAGCTAATCACCAATTTAGTTATTGTCAATTTAGATAAAACAATAAAAGCCATTAGAAATATTAAAAGATTATATACTATGTAAAACCTCACCATATTGGCTGAGGTTTTTATAAAAATATTTTTTAAAAATAAAGAAAATATGCTATAATCATATCAATATATCTAAGAAAGGGTGATTAAGTGGAAAAGATATATATGACCAAAGCTGGCTATAACAAAAAACTCGAAGAATTTAATAAGATAAAAGAAAAGTTAAAAGAAACGTCAAAAAACAAAATAACCGCCGCCTACGATGGCTCAGGCGATACTTGGCATGATAATTTTACTTATGAACAATTAGACCTGCAAGAAGAAGGCTTAATCGATAGGCTTAAAGGTTATCAGGAATTCTTATCCAATGTAGTTATTGTCCAAAAAGAAATATTAGCTGATAATCAAATTAATATTGGGGATAAAGTCTTAATTCAAATTATCTATGAAGATGAAGATAGTGAAGAGCTTACTGTATTATTAGATGACGCCTCTAATGATGAGCATGCCGTTTCCTTAGCATCCCCACTAGGCAAGGTTTTATATAAAGCCAAAATAGGAGAAACTCATTACTATGAAGTGGAAAATATTAAAAATAAAGTAATCATAAAAGATATCATTAGTAAAATGCCTAGTAGTTAGACATTATTTTTTTGCCAAATTTAACAGTTTTTTCTTTTTCAAAAAAATTGTTGATTAAAAATTAAAATATCTACTCATTATGTACATAGAATTAAATGAAAGGAGATAAATATGTTCAGCAATTTTGAAGAAGAAGCGAGAAAAGTTTTAGTAAATGCCAAACAAGAAATGCAAGAATTAAATCATCCATATGTATCCTCTGAACACTTACTTTTAGCTATTTTAAAAGGCAATAATGATATTACTAGAAGGTTAAAAGAATATGGGTTAACCTATGATATCTTTAAAGAAGAAATTATTAAAATAATTGGTAAAGGCTCTAAACCCAGTGAATACTTTTTATATACTCCTCTTTTAAAAAGAATAATTGAAAATGCTAGTTTAGACGCTAAAGAAAATAACAATGGCAATGTAACTGTTAATCACTTATTTTCTAGTTTATTAGAAGAGGGAGAGGGCGTTGCTATTAGAATTCTAATTGGTATGAATATCGATATCGATGATTTATATAATGAATTTACTTATAAATTAGTAAATAAAAAAGGAAATAAAAAACTGTTGTTAGAAGAATTAGGTGTCGATTTAAATAAAAAAGCTTTGGATGGTAAATTAGACCCCGTTACTGGTAGAGATAAAGAAATAAAAAGAGTTTTGGAAATATTATCGAGACGCACTAAAAATAATCCTTTACTAATTGGTGAAGCTGGCGTCGGAAAAACCGCCATCGTCGAAGAACTGGCCCAAATGATTGTTAGCGGTGATGTTCCAATGGCTTTAAAAAATAAAAGGATTATTAGTTTAGATATGGCCACTAGTGTGGCTGGAACTAAATACCGTGGTGAATTCGAAGATAGAATGCATAAAATTTTAAAAGAAATTGAAGAAAATCCCGACATTATTTTATTCATCGACGAAGTTCATACCTTAGTCGGCGCTGGCGGAGCTGAAGGCGCTATTGATGCCTCTAATATTTTTAAACCGGCTTTAGCTAGAGGCACTTTAAGATGTATAGGCGCCACTACTACTGAAGAATATAAAAAGTATATCGAAAAAGATAGTGCCTTAGAAAGGCGATTCCAAAAAGTTATTATCGAAGCTCCATCAAAAGAAACCACTAAAGATATTTTACTTAATCTAAGAGAAATTTATGAAGCTTATCACTGCGTCAGTATCGATGACGAAATAATCGATTTAATTATTAATTTATCCGAAAAATATATTTATAACCGTAATCAGCCCGATAAAGCTATCGATATTTTAGACGAAGTTTGCGCTAAAACAAGCTTAAAAGAAAGTAAAAATATGGAGCTATATAAAGACTATAATAAACAGCTTCAAAAGGTGATTGCTAGTAAAAAAGCCGCCATCATCGATAATGATTTTGACAAAGCTTCCATGTATAAAAATGAAGAATTTAAATTAATGAATAAAATCAATAATTTAGAACTTAGTTTATATCGCAAGAGTTATAAAAAAGTAACTAAAGTTGATGTGGCCAAAGTCGTAAATAGTAAAACTGGCATTCCTATTTACGAACTATTAAATGAGAAAAAAGCCATCATTAAACAAACAGAAAAACTCATTAAACAAAATTTAATTGGTCAAGATGAAGCAGTAAAAGCCGTTAGTAATATTGCTAAAAAAATAAAACTAGGTTTAAATGATAAATGTTATTCATTGTTATTTTGCGGTCCTTCGGGGGTAGGAAAGACAGAATTAGCCAAGTTATTTGGCGAAAACTTAGTTGGTAACAAAAACGTTATTAAATTAGATATGAGTGAATATAAAGAACCACATAGTATCAGTAAAATAATTGGTGCACCTCCTGGTTACGTGGGCTATGACGATAATACTAATGTGTTAGAACAAATAAAAAACAAGCCATATTCCGTCTTAATTTTAGATGAAATTGAAAAAGCTCATAGTGATATTATTAATCTCTTCTTACAAGTATTAGATGAAGGCAAAATAAAAGATAGTAAATCTAATATAATTAGATTCGATAACGTCGTTATTATTATGACTTCTAATGTTGGTTTTCACGATATAAATGTTGGCTTTAACAATGATTTAAAAGTTCAAACCAAATTAAATGATAAGTTTTCCATTCCTTTTATGAATAGGGTAGATAACGTCATAACTTTTAACAGTTTAACCAAAGAAGACATTATCAAAATTATTAACTTAAAACTAAAAGCCTTAAAAGAAAAATATAAAGAAAAAATTGATATTAAAATTTCCAATAAAATCATAAATGAAATTGTCGATTTATCTAATTATGAAGAATATGGAGCCAGAAAAATAAGTAAAATTATTAAAGATGAATTAGAAACCTTAATTGTCGATGCTTTAATTGATAATAAGACGTCACTTAATATTAAAGAATTACCACAAAAAAGTATCGCTTAATTTTAAACTCTTTCGGATTTAAAGAAAGAGTTTTTATCTAAAAATTAAATTTCTTTATTGTTCATGCAGAAATTAGGCCTTTCTTTATCGTAAGATATTAATGAGGGACCATTTACGTCTTCTGTGCCTGAGAGCTTTGCGGGGGTTTTGGTAAAACAAAAGTACTGCATGGAGGAGTGGTAATTATGAAGAGGCAAACTAATGAAAATTCGTTTTACAACTTTATAATTATCATATTGTTACTAGTTCTAGTAATTAAGCTAGTCTAGCGACAAAAAAGCACAGTTACTCAAAGTAAGCTGTGCTTGCAACAAAAACTGCAGGCACCTCAAGACGAGGTTCCTCCTTAAATAGAATATAACATATCTTGCAGATTTATGCAAGCTGTTTTAATCTTAAACTATACTTTTATTGTCAAAATCAATAAAGAAAGTTTTATACCATACTAGAAAAACATAAACCGTCCAAATTTTACGACAATGATTCTTTTTACCATGGTAATGTTCATCTAACATTTTATTTAATGATTTAACATTAAAAAATTCCTTAGTAAAATCAGCATTAAATATCTCCTTAACGATATTATAATATTTTTCTTCTCTAAACCATTCGTAAATAGGTACTGGGAAACCTTTTTTTCTCCTTTTATACCAAGCTTCTGGGATTCTTGAAGATGCTGCTTTTCTTAAAATATATTTAGTAGTATCATGAGAAATTTTATATTCTGTTGGAATCGTACTAGCTAAAGCAAAGACTTCTTTGTCTAAAATAGGAACCCTAAGCTCTAAAGAATTAGCCATACTCATTTTATCCGCTTTAAGTAAAATGTCATTAGGAAGCCAAAAATGCATATCCAAATATTGTTTTTTCGTTACATCATCTTTATCTTTTACTTTATCATAATAAGGTTTAGTAATATCTTGCGGGGTAATATTAGTTTTATATTTATCCGTTAAAATATTATTAGCTTCTTTACTTTCAAAAACAAAAGCATTACCAATATAATATTCTTCTACCTTACTTCCACCTTTAACTAAAAAGTTTTTACCGTGGAATCTTGGTAGGGGAGCCACTATATTTTTAATTAGTCTTCGAAGAAAATACGGAAGCTTGCGATATTTAATTAATAAATCATCTTCTTTATATTCTAAATATCCTCCAAATAATTCATCCGCGCCTTCGCCCGATAAAACTACCTTAACATCTTTACTAGCCAAGGCTGATAAAAAATATAAAGGAACGGCTGATAAATTGGCATTTGGCTCATCAGAATAATACTGAACTTTATCGATATTCTCAAAGAAATCATCAGAATTAATAATCTCACTTTTGTTTTCAATTTTAAGCATATCAGATAAATCCTTAGCTAAAGGCACCTCATTAAAGTTTTTAAAATCAAAACCCACACTAAACGTTTTATCCGGTTTTAAATAAGAAACAACATAAGAAGAGTCAATACCTCCTGATAAATACGCCCCAATTTCTACATCACTAATTAAATGAGTATCGATTGAGGAAGTAATAGTTCTATCAATTTCTTTAACCATTTCATCGAAGTTTTCTTTTTTAGCTTCAAATTTAATTTCGTAATAAGCCTTTGTTTCTATTTGCTCACTTTCCATATCATAAGTAAAATAATGCCCTGGTTTTAATCTAAATACCCCTTTAAAGAAAGTCTCTTCAAATACTGACGTTTGAAAACTTAAATAAGACTTTAAGGCTTTTTGATTAATTTCCTTTTTAAAG
Organism: uncultured Bacilli bacterium; assembly: GCA_944358495.1. Taxonomy (GTDB): domain Bacteria; phylum Bacillota_I; class Bacilli_A; order RF39; family UBA660; genus Coprosoma. Next base: position 3,841 of record CALVRF010000012.1, on the reverse strand, counting down.
TCTGGATGATGTAAAAGACTTTTAATTTCTGAACCATACATAAAAGTATCATTCATTAAAGCATAATAAAAAGGTTTTTGGCCAAAATGATCGCGGGCTCCAAATAACTTTTTATTTTTTTTATCCCAAATTACAAACGCAAACATCCCTCTTAATTTATCTAAAATACTTAAGCCATATTCTTCATAACCATGCAAAATAACTTCAGTATCAGTCTTAGTTTTAAATATATGACCTTTATTTAATAAATCTTCTTTAATATCTAAAAAATTATAAATTTCGCCATTAAAAGTAATAACCATACTTTCATCTTCATTACTTATTGGTTGTCTACCACCAGCTAAATCAATAATGCTTAAGCGTCTAAAACCCATCGCTATATCGTCATCAGTATAATAGCTTTCATCGTCAGGACCTCGATGACTAATCGCATCATTCATTTGCTTAATGTATTTTTTATCCTTTTTGTTTATATATCCGACAAATCCGCACATGTTTTCACAACCTTTCCTTATGGAAAAAATCTAAAATATTATCCGCTTCAATCTCCAAAGGGTCAACGAACATTTCCGAAAGATTAAATTCTTTCTTCAAAACTGATAACTCAGTACAACCTAAAATAAAGCAATCAGCTTGTCCACATGATTTTATCATTTGTTCCCATAACTCTTTTGGAACTTTTTTCCCAGTTTTAACATAATCATAAATAATACTCATAACTAAATCTTGATTAGGTAAAATATAATTAATGTTTTCTTTCTCTAAATATTGTTGATAAAGATTAGCTTTAATCGTTCCCGTCGTTGCCATAATCACCACATTGTGATAATTATGTTTTTTGATATAAGTAACCGTATTTGCAATCATGTTACTGATAGGTACTTTAATTTCTTCTTGTAACTCATCATGAAAATAATTAGCGGTGTTACACGGAATACTAATTAATTTGCACCCCAAATTTTCTAACGTCTTACAATCTTCTAATAAATTAGGGTAGGGGCTTGGTTTACTGTGGTCCAGGATGTAATCGGTACGGTCTGGTGTATCCGCATGACTTAGTAAAACCAAATTTAGATGGTCTTGGTCTTTAGTTGCTTTAGTTCTAAGCGTTAATAATTCATAAAAGTAAGCTGAAGCTAAAGGCCCTAAGCCACCAACAATTCCTAAACTATTTTCCATTTTCATCACTTTCCTTAGGTGGATATAATTTAAACATTTTAATATCCTTATTATATATTCTTCTCATCCAAAGGTGTCTAATAATATTATTATCCCTAGGATTAAATAAAGTATAAGAGTATTTCCCCTCTTTAATTAAGTTTAAAGCCTCATTTAAAACTTCTTGGTTATAAACGTATTTTTTAAGTACCTTTATTGGTGTATGTAGCCAAAGATGTTTATTATAGTTATACTCTGTTTCCTTATCTAAATTTAAAACGTAATCCTCAACTAAGTATTTGGCCATATTCATTCCTGCTGCCGTTGTAAAATAACTACTTCGGCCTTGGCGAATATTGATTTCAAACAATTTGAATGTTTTGTCACGGTAATCGTATTTTAAATCGAAATTAGAAAAGCCAATATAATTAATTTTTTCTAAAAATTCTTTAATTTGTTTATATATTTTATCATTGCCTTCAGAAATTATAGCTCGGTAATTACCCACACCATAAGGCGTATGTTCCTCTAAAATACATCTTCCAAGACACATCATCTTAACTTTACCTTCTTTGTTAGAATAGCAGTTTAAAACATACATAGTACTATCATCGCCAGGAATAAAATCTTGGACGATAATATGCCCACGGTAGCTAGAAGAATAAATATCATTAATCACTTTGTTTAGTTCATTCATACTATGAACTTCGTAGCTTTTCTCCTTGCCATTAAATTCGCAGTTAGCATACTCTGTACTACTGGATGGTTTAACCGCTACTGGAAAATCAAATGGTAAATTGATTTCTTTATAATTATCATAAGTAACAATATAAGTTTTCGGATAATCTAAATTATATTCTTCACATATTTGATAAAAACTTTCCTTATCTTCTAGTCTATCTTTTATATCTTTATCCATAAAAGGTAAAATAAAATATTTTTCTAACTCTTGGCGGTTATCGACAATCGGATTAGTATACCATTCCGCACAAGAAAGCAAAATTAATTGTTCATATTCTTTTTTATATTTTTCTCCAACTTCCATCAATGTTTTTAAAAACACATCAGGATTTCGAAAATTAGGAACTGTAATGACATCGATAATTTTACTGTTTTTCGTTTCTCTTAAAGCCCCAGAACCGATGGCTAAAGACTTGATATTATACATATCATTAAAAGAGCGAGCTAGTCCGTAAGCATTCGCATCAGTCCCTAAAATAATAGGTAAAAATGTTCCTTTTGCATTATTCATAATGTTCACCTTTTTCTTCTTAAACATTATATAACATTTTATATAATTAAGCAATAAACATTGTCTTAGAAGACATTGACTTTTCACTTAATTTTGCTATAATCACCTATAAGGATGAGGCGCTAATGAAAAATCAACTGTTTTTGATTTATTAATTCAAAGGCCCAATGATTTAGAACCTAGAAATGTCTCAGTATCTTCTAATGTTATTGTTCTTGTAAATAATCAAGTATTTGACTTCGGATGGAATTCGGCACATAAATTAGTTGAAGTAACAGTTTATGAATATGATCGTTTAGGTAATCGTGAAGAAGTTGCCACATATTCAGGTGAAGAATATGAACAAGCCGTTAGTGAAGGTAAAATAAAGAAAAAAGTATTATATTAAATATTGTTAACTTTACACATAATAAATAATAACCCCTTATTTTTCAAGGCAAAAACCCATTTCTAAAAAGTGTAAAGCATAATAAAATGTCTACAAAATGTCAAAAAAAGGTCAAAAAAAACTATACATTTGTTTTCATGTGTGATATAATACAAATCAGGTGATTGGATTATGATTGAAACTATTAAGACAACACTTGACACAAATGAAAACATAACAAAAGAAGTAAAAGAAAGTTTGCTAGAATTAATAAATATCTTTAACCAAAACTTTAAAGATGTTGACCTAACAAACCTTAATGAAAGACTAAAAACCTTAGTCATCAAAAGAGAAAGCATGTTCTTAGTAAAACTACCATGCAAATATAATCCATATACTAATGAAATTTTAATTAATTTAGGTTTATTTGAAGAATGTGACGCTAAACATTGGCTTATGCATTGTCTTTTAGGCATTATAACTGCTAAAGAAAATTATTATGGATTCAATAATAGTGAAAACACATTAAACGCTTTAAATGAAGGTTATACAGAAATTATTACCAACAATCTAGTTGGTGATGTCGATAATAATTTCTTTACCGATGAGATTATTATAACCAACTTAATTAGTAAAGCAATAGGCGAAGATACTTTATACGATGCCTATTTCCATAATGATTCCAAAAGAGTATTAGAGGCCATGATTGAAGCGGAGGGTAAGTAAGATGGAGAGAGTACAAATGTTAATTGACGATATAAATAATGACTTAGAAGCTAGAAAAAGAGGACAAGAAACTAATCCTTTTGAGAAACAAGGGAAAATTGCCGAAATGTATCCAAGTGTAGCCATTAATCATCCCGAAGACTTTTATTTAAATGAAGCTTATTATCCTGAAAATACTAGGGATAAATTAGATTCAAGCAATAAAAAAACTGTAATTATTAGTATTGCTGAAATCAGAAAAGCCCATGCTTTTAGAAAAGATAATTCAATGCAAGAAGAAAGCTCAATAAAAAAAGTAGCTTAAGCTAACACATTTGTTAGTTTTTTTCTTAAAAACT
>CALVRF010000011.1 GCA_944358495.1 uncultured Bacilli bacterium | reverse complement strand
CTTCTTCTTTCCTTTTTTTCATTTCCTTAATGATTATACATATTAATCATATGTTTGTCAAGTATTTTTCATACTTAATTTGTTAAAAGCTTTATAATTTAAACCAAAAATGTTATACTAGAAACATAAAAGGAGGATATTAATGAAGAAGTACCGTTGTAAAATTTGTGGGTACATCTATGATGATGCCAAAGAAAAAGTAAAATTTGAAGATTTACCAAATGATTGGAAATGTCCACTATGTGGAGCCCCTAAGAATTTGTTTGAAGAAATCACAGAAAAAGAGCCAAGAGAAAAACCAAAAGAAGCTGCACACGAAATAGAAAACACTGAAGATAACGATGAATTAACAACGCTATCTGATGCTGAAATAGCTTATATCTGTTTTAACTTAGCTAAAGGTTGTGAAAAACAATATCTAAATGAAGAACAAAATTTATTTAATGATTTAGCTAACTACTACCTTCAAAAAATCAAAAGTTCTCAAGGAACAATAGATGATGTAAAAGACTTAATAGAAAAAGATAGTGAACAATTAAAACAAGCCATGCTTTGTGCTGATAAATGTCAAGACCGTGGTGCTAAAAGGGTTATAAATTGGGCAAGCAAAACGACTAACATTGCCAATGCTATTTTAGAGCAATATAAAAAAGAAGGTCAAGATTCCATAAAAAACACTAAAATATGGGTATGTGATATTTGTGGATTTGTCTATATTGGCGATGAACCACCAAAAGCTTGCCCAGTTTGTAAAGTCCCAAGTTTCAAAATATTGGAGGTGCAATAATATGGGAAAAAGTCATGCCTATCGCAATTTAAAAATATGTTCCAAAGATTGCTTATGTTTATTTGTCTGCCCTACTGGCGCCGCCAACAATGAAACTGGCCAAATAGATTTTAACACCTGTATTGGTTGTGGAGCTTGTGCTGCTGCATGCCCAGCTAAAGCTATTACCATGGTCCCTAATAAAATGCCAGCCCAACAAAAAAAGGATAGTAAAATGGTTAGTGAATTATTCAAAATTGCCGACTCTAAAATCGAAGAAATAAAAATATTAAATTATCTTTTAAAACACAATCCAAATAACCACTTAATAAAAGCTTTGATTCATTCAAACAAAGTTATAATTGAAGACTTAATGCGTGAAGCTGGCTATATGCTTCCGCAAAGTAAAAATACACACAATCTTTTAAATAAACTTAAAAGCAACTCAGATATAAAAGATAAAGTCGAACAACTACTAGACAAACTAGAAGTAAATGAATAAAACAGCAACTAAGCTGTTTTTTTATAGTGTTATTTAGGTAATATTCTCCAAAGACTTCCATTTTTCGCCGAAATGTCAAGGAAAAGCAAGACTTTGCTAGTCTTGCTATTTTTTAGGAATACTATTATATATTTTTTTAAGCAAATCAGCTGAACGTTTTAAATTAATTTCCATAGTTCTAATTTGCTCTTTTAAAGTTAGATTTTCATTTTCTAAGCGTTCATTAGCTTCACGCGCTTCTTTCAAAGATTTAGCACTTTCTAAATTGTTTTTCTTAAGAGAATAAGCTTCTTCTCTTAAAGTTCTCACTTGCTGTCTTAACTCATTTTGATTTTCTTTTGCATGTTTTAACTCTTCCTTAGTATTATCTAAATCAGCTTGAATATTATTAAAATCATTAACAAAACCGTCTACTGCTTGGCTAATATCTTCAATCGACATATCACTAGTATAAGACATATCATCTATAGTAGTATCAGGATTATTTTCAATTACTTCTGGTTGCATTACTTTATCTTCTGAAGTCACTGATTTCATTTCCATACTTTCAGATTCTTTAACTTCTGATTCTTCAATCACGTTCTTTTCATCTTCTTTAACTGAAGTAATATTTAAATCATCCATCGCACTAGATAAATTTTCAATTTCATCTAATAAGCTTTCAGCCTCTTTTGAAGATAAATTCACCATAGCATCGACAAAATCATCTTGTTTCTCAGCCTCAGCCGGGATTTCTTGATTTTCTGTATTAGTTGTAGATTCTTCATCTTGAGAGTCATTTCCCATATCATTTAAATAATCCGCATAAATATTAAGCTCCGTTATTTTGCTCATAACATCTTCAATACCTACTCCGTAAGTATTCATTAAATTACGAATATTTTTATCCTTAGAATAAGTATCGAAAAACTCCTTATCATCAGGGATTAATAAATTGGCTCTAAAGATTTGTCTTTCTTCTCTACCTAGATTATCATTACTAAAAGTAATACCCCTACTGTCGATAATATCCTCAACAAACTCTTCTTTTTCTCTAATCGCGTCTTCTGGCGATTCCATTGCGAAAGCGCTAAATAAATCTTCGTTTTCTTTTCTAATATCTTGCGCTAATTTTTTAATTGCTAAAAATCTATCCTTTTCTAACATATTCCCACCTCTTTTTATTCTTTTTTCTCTTAAGCCCTTGAATCATATTTTCCATCTTTGGTTGAAACAATAACTGTTTCATCTTGATTAATAAATAAAGGAACTTTTACCATTAAACCATTTTCTAAAACAGCCTCTTTAGTCGCATTAGTAGCTGTATTACCTTTAACTGCTGGTTCTGTAGAAGTTACTACATAAGCAATTTTCTCCGGTAACATAATTCCTAATACTTCACCATTGTAAAATGAAATTTCTACATCAAGGCCTTCTTTTAAATATTTATAATCATCACCTAAAGCACTTTTATCAAGTTCAATTTGTTCATATGTTTCCATATTCATAAAATTGTACTTACCACTATTTTCATATAAAAATTGCATTGGCATTTTTTCAATATTTGCTTTTTCTAATTTAATATTTGTATTAAAAGTTTGCTCAATCGTTGCTCCAGTCCTTAGGTTTTTAAACTTAATTCTTACAAAAGCAGGGCCTTTTCCTGGCTTAACATGTAAAAATTCTATGATTTGACATACATTACCATCAATAATTAATGTCATTCCATTCTTAATATCGTTTATATTAATCATAAAAACCTCCTAAACTATTTTTTCTCTTTATGTAAAGTCGTTTTATTGCATTTTGGACAATGCTTTTTAATTTCTAAACGTTCTGGAGTATTTCTTTTATTCTTGGGTGTACGATAATTTTCTTCTTTACAAACAGTACAAACAAGTGTGATATTTTCTCTTGCTTCTCCTTTTTTAGCCATAATATCCCTCCTTTTTTACATGTCTATTTACATTATAACAAATTATTGGTAAATTTCAAAGTATTTTTTCGAAATTGCTTGACTAATCCGTTTGTTAATATTTGATTGATAGCTACTTCGTCCATCTTCTCTCGATACATCCGGTGAAATAATTGTAAATGTCACCTTAGGGTCATCATAAGGTGCATAAGCTACAAACGTCGTTGAAATCGTTTGTTGGTCTACCACACCATCGCCATCAGTATCAACAAAACTCTGACTCGTTCCTGTCTTACCAGCCGGCTTATAACTCATATCAATATAACCTGCACCCGTTCCATAACTTAAAACCGCTTCAAAGCCTTGTTTAACTCTATCTAGATATTCTGGTTTAGTATCCACTGTATTAAGAACTGTTGGTTCCGTTTCCGTAACCACTTGGCCATCCTCATATTTCCCAAGATATAAGTAAGGTTGCATTCTTTTACCACCGTTAGCAATCGTTCCAATATACTGCGCTAATTGGATTGGTGTATAAGTATCGTACTGTCCAATCGAAAAGTCAAGTAAATAACCAGACGTTCTTTTTTCCCCAACATAACCTAAACTTTCCACCGGCAAATCAATTCCTGTTTTAACACCTAAGCCAAATTGCTTAAAAGTATTACGATAAGTGTCAAAAGCACTTTCATCAATCGATAATGGTTTATTATAAACATAATTACCATTTCCTACCTTAATAGCAGTATAAAATTGATAAGTATTAGAAGAATAAGCTAATGCATTAATATCATTTAATCTACCTAAGCTTTTCCAAGAACATTTCTCCGGCGTGGCGGCAATTTTAACACAAGTATCATAACGATATTCTCCGATTTTTAATGCGCCGGTATTATAACCAACTATCTGGCTCGCTCCTTTAACAACTGAGCCCATAACCACTGGTGACGTTAAAATCCCTGGCGTATAATCATAAACTTTAAGTTCACCATTTTCTTCCTTAACTTGTTTACCTGCCATCGCTAAAACCGCACCAGTATTTGGGTCAGTAATAATAACAAATGAACGATTATAAAACTCTGTATTAGCTTCACTTTTAGTTTTAACAACTTCTTCGGTTAAAATTTCTTCTACCGCTTTTTGCAACTCAATATCGATAGAAAGAACAATATCTTGACCACGTGAACCTTCTTCAATTAATTTATAAGAGCCATCATCCATAATTTGATACTTATTTTTTTCACCCTTTAAAATATCCTCATATTGATATTCAATATAACTCGTACCAACTCTATCATCCAAACTATAACCTTTATCTAAATAATAATCCTTAAGTTCCGCCGGAATTCCTGATTTACTAGAAGATACTGTTCCTAAAATCGTTTTAAACACATCACCGTATGGATAAACACGCTGCCAATCCAACTTCGTATTAACGCCTTTTAAATCGCTAAGATTCTCAGCCACTAAAGCATACTCCTCATCAGTAACACCATCGTCTTTAATATTTTTCTCCTCGTAAGAATAACCCGTATTCATTAAAGTATAAATATAAGCCGCTTTTTTATCATTTTCATCATAAATAGCTAAATCTTCGGCTGTCACTCTTTCAATCTTTAATTCTTCAATTTCATCTGAAGTAAGTTTCCTTTCCTCAAGTTGCTGCCACTCTTCATCAGTAATTTTTTCCTTAGCCTTTTTACTATTGTTTTTAATCCAAAACACCTTAAAATCATAATCATTAAGTCCCGAATAATCTAAAGAAATCATCGAAGCAAGTTTATAAGCCACTTCCATTTCTTCTTTAGTTGTTATACCTGAAGGTTTTTGATAATATATAACCTTATTAGCTTTGTTATCCACAATTAATTTGCCATTTCGGTCATAAATTCGACCACGAGGTGCAGAATCGCCTTCAACCACCTTTTGCGTAAGGGTCTCTAATTCTGACTGATAATAATCTCTTTGAACCACCTGCACAAAAAATAAGCCACCAATAAGAACCAACACCAAACAAGAAATAGCCACCGTTAAAATATTATATCTTTTTTCAATTTCCTTTTTAATATCCTTATTAACCTTATACCCAGAAGAATAATGTAATGGTTTTTTTCTTCGAATAAGTGGTCCCTTAATTAAAGACTTAATCTTTTCATCTTTCTTTTTACGTATATCTTTCTTTTTTCGCATATAAGCACCTTCTTTAATAACATATTACTCCATATTTACATATATTAATAAATAAAGGAGGAATTATGGATAGTTTAATTAAACAATATGTAAATAAAATGACTATAAATAATATAAACGATTTTGCCGTAAAACACAATATAAATTTATGTGAAAATGAATTAAATTTACTCTTAAACATCGTTAAAAACAACTATCAAGAGATTTTAAATGGAAAAGACGAAATAGTCAAAAAAAAGCTAAAAGAAAATTTAGCTGAAGAAAACTATCAAAAAATTATTAAATTATATAATGAATACAAAGAAAAATATCAAGGTTATTTATAATAATTTCTAATATCTTCTAACAAATTTTCATCAAATTTTTTAGCTCTAATCATCGCAATTTCTTGTTTATACGGTGGATAAGTTCGATCTTTACCACCATCTTTAACTGATACATAAGGGGTTTCCAATATTTTGGGAACTTCTTTTAATTTATCGTGATAAATTACCTTAAGCAAATTATCAAAACCAATTTCACCAAAACCAATATTTTCATGACGATCCTTATGAGTTCCACAAACATTTTTACTATCATTAATATGTACACAGCCCAATTTATTCAAACCAATAACTGCATCAAACTCCTCTAAAACCTTATCAAAATTTTCTAAATCATAACCTGCATCACTAATATGACAAGTATCTAAACATACCATCACTCTAGATTGATAATTGATTCCTTTAATGATTTCATCAAGTTCTTCAAAAGTTCGCCCCACTTCTGTACCTTTACCAGCCATGGTCTCTAAACAAATAATCGGCCCATCTTCTTCATCTAAAACCTCATTTAAAGCTGTACTAATATTTTTAATTCCTTCATCCGCCCCTAAGCCAACATGACTACCAGGATGTAAAACCACTTTGTCAATACCCAGCATCGTGCTTCTTTTTAACTCTTGCTTTAAAAAATTAATACTAAAGTGGTACTTATCCATATCTTTATTATTGGCCAAATTAATAATATAAGGAGCATGAATAATCACATTTTTAATATCAATATTATTTTGCTTCATTAACTCATGGGCTTCCTTCGTAAGTTCCATATCAATAGCACTTCTAAGTGTATTTTGCGGAGCTCCTGTATAAAACATAAAGGTATTAGCTTCATAACCTAAAGCTTCTTTAACACTGCCAGCTAAACCCTCAGCATTAGTGTATGATACATGGCTACCTATAATTAATTCATTCATCTTTATCACCAACAACATCATATCACATTTTCCAAACTTATCAAAGGCTACTGCGCTAGTTCCCCCAAAAATTTAAATCCTGTATCCACGGCTGATTTCACTCCACTTTCAGCCACTTTTGATATTTTAAGGCCTAGCCGTGACAAAGAATTTTGATAATTTTTCTCATTAGTCTTCAAATATTCTTCAACATCAACATCTTTTCCAGCGGCTACATCGGCTTCAAACTTTTTAATCTGACTTTCTGTAAGCGCCACTTGTTTTCTATTTTCATATTCCACATAGCCCGCCGATTGCGAAATATAAAGAGCCATAAAAGTCACAAAACAAGTTAAAAAGGTATAACGGAAAATTCTTTTTAAAATCTTACGATTCATTCACAAGCTCCGCTATGATCGGGCTAAGTAATTCAATTGTATTTAAAACTTCATCAATCGTATTTTCCGGTCCACCAATTTCTAAAACCGTCAATTTCGGACTTAAATCCTGATTATACACTCCATTATTCCCACTACCACCTTTAATCAAAACACCTCTAGTTAAAGTTGGATACTTTTCCTTAATCATATCGTTAAGTTTATTAGTCATTGCTAAATTTTGCTCATAATTATCATATTCATTACCAATTACAAACACAATTTTCGCACACGATTTATTATTAATAACCACAGTAGATTTATCTTTACCAATACTGTCTCGGTGTAAATCTAAAATAAGTTTTAAACTAGGGGTTTCTTTAATAGTCTGTTCAACAAACACCCTACTAGCTTTATAACTTTGAGCAAAGTTCATATTATTTAAATTCATATAATCGATTAAATTATCTTCCATCACTATCGTATTAATATTTTCTTTCGCTAATTTGTCTTGAAAAATATATGCAGCCATCATCACCCCTGGCGTAATATTATAACCTTTCAAAGCATCACCCTGATACTGCTCTGACTGATGGCTGTTATAAATATAAACTAGTGGTTCACTTGTCACCTGGTTAACTTCCTGGATTTGCGGATTACTAACATACCCTGATGTATCTACCTTGTTAGCCTTAAAATGAAAAGTATTTTCTAAAATACTAACCGGCTCATTAATATTAAAGAAATAAGAAAAAACTTTACTAAATAAATTATCCGCTTTTTTCTCGTATAACATATGATAATTAGAATCGGCAAGCAAACCCTTAATAAAATCCTCATTCGTATCTGCTAACTTAATATTCATAATAACATTAAAGGCCAACTGATAACCTAAAAAAACTAAAAAAGCATAACCAATAAGTCGAAATTTAAATTTTCTTTTCTTCTTTAATTTCACCTTTTTCATTCTCTTCACCCCGCTTTTAATCCATTATATGCAAACGGGCTGTAAATAAAATGTAGAAAAAGCAGTTATCCCAAAACACGACAAAAAAACTACTATTAAGTAGTTAAACATTTTTGTGCAGAGCCTTATTAATTCCACCACTAATTACTTCAGATATTTTTTCCACCACAAAATCTTCTTCTTTAGGAGTAACCATTAAATTATAACCAATTGGTGTTAATATTTCATAAATGAGCGACTTGACCTCTTCATTAGATAATGTTCCCACCAAACCAAATAAGTTTTTCTTATCGCTATCCAAAATTTCCACATTTTTATTTAAATAGTTCACCCCCATTTTTAATTTTTCAGCAGGGTTATCATAATTTTCTTTAGTATAAGCAAAATGCTTATACATATAATTAATCGTATCACTGACGATTGAAGCTGCATCCACTACTGTAGGAACCCCAATCGCAAGCACAGGTACTCCGATTGTATCTAAGCTTATTTCTTTTCTTTTATTCCCCACACCACTTCCTGGATTAATGCCAGCATCAGTCATTTGAATAGTTTTATTAACTCTTTCAATTGAGCTACTTGCCAAAGCATCAACAGTAATTACAAAATCCGGTTTTATGGTTTCAACAATTCCCTTAATTAAATCACTTGTTTCCATTCCAGTTTCCCCCATTACTCCTGGAGAAATAGCCCAAACTCGTCTAAACCCCTCTTCTAACTGGCCATATACATATAAATGATTAGTAACGATCGTTTTTGAAATAACTAAAGGCCCAACCGCATCTGGAGTAGTTTTTTCATTACCTAAACCTATTACCAAGCAAGTACTTTCATCATTTACTTTAATTGTTTTTAATAAATTATTTAACTCTTTACCAAAAATTGTTTTTATTTGTTCACTATTATCATAATCTGTAATATCGGGAAACTCAATCGTAATATATTTCCCCGCCTTTTTCCCGATTTGCTCACCCTTTTTAGCATCCAACGTAATATCCGTTACTTTTATATCACCAATCTTCTTAGATTTAATACCTTCATCGACTAATTCGATGGCTAAATCAGTTCTAACTTCAAATTTACTCAAATCAACATTATGACTCATATTTATCACCTCATTAACTATTTTTACCAAAAAATCCAGTTTTTATTGCATTTTTAATGAAATTTTGCTAAAATGTATTTACGAGTGTGGCTTTGGAGGTGAAATTATGGCCAATATGAAAAATGCTGAAAAAAGAATTTTAGTTAACGCTAAAAAAAATATCCGTAACAATAGCTATACAGCTAGCATGAAAACTGCTATTAAAAATGTTGAAAAAGCTGTATTAGCCAAAGATAAAACTGCTGCCGAAGAAGCTTTAAAAATAGCTATTAAACGTATCGATAAAGCAGCCGGAGCAAATGTAGTGGCTAAAAATAAATGTGCCCGTGAAAAGTCAAGATTAACTAAAAAAGTAAACGAAATGAAATAATTTACTTTTTTTTTGGTATAATGGATATAGGTGAAGAAAATGAAGAAACATAGATTTCCCGTCTCAACAATTATTTTACTAATATTATTAGTCGTTTGTTTCATGTATCGTACAGAAATAGTTACTTTTGTCATGAGTAATGTTTCTGAATATACTGAAGTCGCCAAACCTAGTAATAATGACTATACCAACGATTTCCAATTTGAACTAGTTCAAACAACTGATAACTTTCATGTTAATAATGAAAAAGATATTATGAACGTTATCTATACCGTTTTAAACTCTGGTCAAACAAATTTTACTTTCTATTGTTCGAAAGACTATAAAAACTGTAACAATGACTTAAAAGCAATATCTGAAAACCAAACTTTATTATCAGTAATCAATAATATGATATCCCCATACAACAGTTATGAAAAACTGTACATAACCACCAATACTTATGGTAAAGCCACTATCGATATTGATAAACTATATAGTGAAGATGATATAAATAAAATAAATGCCAAAATAGACGCAATTGAAAATGAAATTATTAAAGATGATATGAGTGAAGAAGAAAAAATTAGGGCTTATCATGATTATGTCATTAATAATTCTCTTTATGATGAAGAACGTGCAACTCAAATCGAGCAAGGTAATGATGAAAATTTCCAATACAACTCGCATAAAGCTAATGGCCCTTTATTAGAAGGTATGGCTCTTTGTAGCGGTTATAGCGATGCCATGAAATTATTTTTAGACCGCTTAAACATTCCAAATTATAAAATATCTAATGCCAACCACATTTGGAATCTCATATATATCAATAATCAATGGCTTCATTTAGATCTTACTTGGGACGATCCAGTTACTAGTAATGGTTCAAATGTCTTACTGCATAAATTCTTCTTAATAACTACCGATGAGTTACATAATTTAGATAATAATAGTCATAATTTTAATCAAGAATATTATCCTGAAACTAAATAAAAGGAACTGTTAATTTTCTAACAATTCCTTTTTTTATTTTAGCACTGTCCAGTGGTTACTGAAAATACTCCGCTGTTAGCAAACATATCAGCGACATCTATTTTTCCAGTAACATCCCAGTTTTCATTGCGTAAATATTTTTCATATTTTTAGTATTCACAAACATGCCATACATAATCGGTAATAATCCCATCTTTAACTCCAATATATAAATCAAATTGAGTATTATCTTCACTATTCTGAATGACCCAAACCATCATATTCCATGCTTTTTATCCCCGGAAACATTCCAGCTTTCTACCACATTACTAGGTACATTATTATTATCTAAAAAAGTTGCACTCACAATATTTTCTTTATAATAACCAAAATGAAAATCAGTTTTATCAGTACTACGCCAGCTTTGAACCACTCTACTTTTTTGAGCGATATTTCCCTTAGCGATTATATTGAAATTAGGTTGAAAGGCTCGTAACCCACCATGATAAATAAAAAAGTAATTAATTATATAACAATTATTTTTCTCACCACCATTTTCTCCTAACCTAAAACAAGTGATTGTAAAATCAAATCGGAGGTAAATTATGAATAAACTTAGAGATTTAAAAGAAAACCACGATTTATTACAAAAAGATATTGCCAAAGTTTTAGGCATGTCCTAAACAGGATATTCTCAATATGAAACTGAAACCAACGATATTCCAACCGCGATTTAAAAAAAATTAGCAACCTACTACAATACGAGCATTGATTATATTTTATGCCTAACTAATGAAAAGAAACCCTACCCTAGAAGCCAAAAATAAAACCAGTTCCAAATGAACTGATTTTTTAATACCACTCTACTATTGGTAAAATTATTTTAACTAAAGTATATTTACCAAATTCTGACTCATATAATAATTTGCCATCATGAGCTTCAATTATACTTGTACTAAAAGGTACCCCCAAACCGGTTCCTCTTTTTTTCGTCGTAAAAAAAGGTTCATTAATTTTTTCCATAATATCCTTAGGAATTCCCTCACCATTATCCCTAACATAAATATAAAACTTTCCATTCTTAATTTCCGTCCATAATTTTATTTCTGGATTTTCCTTTAAGGCTTCAATACTATTTTTCATAATATTATCCAAAACTTGCACTAATCTATTATAATCGCCATTAATATAAACCTCATAATCTGTAAGTTCAAAATCATTTTTTATTTCATGATTCTTTAAATAAGGTTTCCAATTTTGAACAAACTCAGTAAGTAATAAATTAATATCTAATAATTCTTTATTAATTTTAGTCCTATTCATATTCAAAAAGTCTTCTAATAATACTAATGTTTTATCAATTTCATCTTTAATAATCGGAATATATTTTTTTACTTGCTCTTTTTTATCAACATCAAGCATATCTAAATATCCTTTACAAACAGCAATCGGATTTTTAATTTCATGAGAAATTTGAAATAAACGTGTTCTTATTTGTTTATCATGCTCAATTTCTTTAGCTTTCATTCTAATTTGTAAAACATCTTCCGTTTTGTCAAATAAATATATAACCAACTGTGTCACTATTAAGAATATAACACTAGAGAAAACAATTTCTAAATAATATATTCCTAAATCATTCTCATAAATAATTGTTATTAGTGTCCCAATATAAATCATATTAATTAAGGTAAAAATAATAGTTAGCCATTGAACGCTTATTTTGTTAGAGAAAAATTTATAAATCCCCCAAAATAATAAATATTCTAGAATTAAGATCCATAAATAACCCGCAAAAAAATCATAATAATAGAAACAGGCAGCTACTGCCGAAATTAATATCGCAATATTATTTTTCTTAACGCAAGATATAATAAGTGGGATGTTAACCATAAACATCGGGATGTCGTAAAAAAACTGTGAATTATATTTTAAAATAACATAAAGTGTTGAAAATATCATAACGATAATTGCCAATTCATTTTCTCTGTCATCATAAATATTCTTATAAGCAATATAAAATAAATAAACCGCTAGTGGCACTATTACATGCAAAGCATTTAAAAATATCACATCTATTAATTCCACAAGAATCACCTCTTGATTATATTGTACTGAAAAGCAGTTGTCAGATTTTGTCGAATTAAGATGAAGTATGTAAAAATTTTCACAAAATTGTAAAAAAAATAGACAAATATGTCTATTTCAATTCATCAATATGTTTTTTTAGTTGTTTAGATTCATCACCAAAAATAATTTTTAACTGATTATCAATTTCCACAATACCTTGTGCTCCCATTTTCTGAATAGCTTCTTTATTAACTAAATCAATATTATGTAAATTAACAACAAACCTAGAATTATTCACTTCATAATCTATAATATTAGCTTTGCCACCAAGATATTGAACTAACTTATTTGCCTCCAATTTAAAATCTTTTTTCTTTGATTTCATAATTGCAATCGCAATCAAAACTAAAATTATAATAATTATTATATATTGTAAAATCATTTATATCACCTATCTAATTATACTATAAAATGAAATTTTTTTAAACTTTTTTTGAAGTTAATTGTATATTTAGTCCATTTAGTGTATTATATTTATTGGTGATAAAAATGAAAAATATTTCCAAATTTAAAGTCGACAAAACCATTCTTATCCCGCTTATTTTGTTTGCTATTATCAGCATTATCACCTTGTATGGTGCCAATAGCATACTCCCAAGTCACATGGATGATTTAGTTTATAAACAAATCATTTGGTATGTTGGCGGTTTTATTTTAGCCTACATTATCATGACTATCGGTAATACCCACATTTACCGGATGACTTGGATTTTATACGGGATTGGTGTCGCCTCCTTAATTGGCCTTTTCTTTTTCGGTATAAATGTCAATGATGCGACATGTTGGTATGAAATTAAAGGTGTTGGAACTATCCAGCCTAGTGAATTTATGAAAATTATTCTCATAATTACGATTGCGACAATGATAGCCAAATTCAATGAAGATTTTCCTAATCCCAATATTAGAGAAGAATTCTACTTTTTAATTAAAGTTATGCTTGTCGTCTTTGTACCAAGCATTCTAACCTTTATGCAACCTGATACTGGAGTCGTTCTTATTTACCTATTAATCACTTTAGTTATGCTCTTTGTATCCGGTATTAGATATCGCTGGTTTGCTTTATTATTTGGTATATTTCTAGCTTTCGTTGTCTTTGTCCTAGTGATTTATTTCATAAGCCAAGACTTATTTATCAAAATATTCGGAACTAGTTTCTTTTTAAGGGTTGATAGATTATTAGACTGGTCCAATCAAAGTGGATATCAGCTAGAAAATAGTCTCAGTGCGATTGGCTCCGCCGGTCTTCTCGGCCATGGGTGGAATGTTAATCCTATCTATTTTCCAGAAGCTCAAACCGACTTTATCTTTGCCGTATTTGCTAGTCACTTTGGTTTCGTTGGTTCCGTTTTATTAATCGCCCTTATTACTTTCTTCGACATTAGGCTCATCATGCTTGCTGTCAAAACCAACAAATTAATTAATAAATACATTATTGCTGGTGTCGCCGGCATGCTCATTTATCAGCAGGTTCAAAATATTGGTATGACCTTTGGTTTACTACCGATTACCGGTATCACCCTACCATTTATCAGTTATGGTGGATCCAGCCTTTTAAGTTATATGATAGCCATGGGATTAATCTTTAATATTTCTAATGAAAATATGCGATATACAAACTAAAAAGTTAAATCGAAAATCGATTTAACTTTTTTACTTAAAAAAGAAATATGAACAATTGTAGCTTATTAGACCAAAAGAACTATTTGTACTTAAAAAGTGTATCAAGTTTATACTTAAAAATATATTAAAATAAAATTCCACCAGTATCTAAAAAAATCTTGCTTAATCTTACCTTACGGTAAATTTTTTCTACTTCACAGGAATCCCACATTTCTCCATAGGGTGGTCGCCACCCTACTTATAAATTTTTTTATCAACTTTACCTTTATATACTAGTTTGCCTCCCTAACTAACAGCCCACTAACAAACATCTTATACAATCATAAAACATCACCTCACACATTAGATATAACAAATAAATAAAATAGAGTCAAAAGCCAAATTTGCCAAATTAATAAACTATAAAATAATAAAAAAAAGAAATTCACTATAAGGAATTTCCCAAATTGACTACATAAAAAAAAGACAATTTACTTTTTTGGGCTTTTTTAGATTTTTTCAAAAAAACAGCTTATTCAGCTGCTTCTTCAGTATTAATAACTTCTTTTCCTTTATAAGTTCCACATTTTGGACAAACTCTATGTGGCTTTACAGTAGCCCCACACTTTGGACAAGTTGTCGTTGTCTTTGCATCTATTTTATAATGTGTACGACGTTTTCTACCTCTAGTATTGCTAACCTTTCTAGCTGGTACTGCCATTTTAACACCTCCTATAATAAATTCTTTAAATTTGCTAAACTAGGATTTACTGATTTACTATCATCAGTAATTAGTTTCCATCCCTCACCTTGAGTTTTTATATCGCTTAAATCATCGCTAACGATTTTCATGGGGATTTCCATTAATATATTTTCCCATATTATTGGCAAAATATCAATAGTTTTTTGATTGTTTTCATAATTTTCCGCAAATTCTTTCATCATTTCGTCCAAATTACCTTCAATAGAAACCGAAAAATCATAAGGTGTTGGTTTCAAAGTTAATGAACAAGGAAGTACCATTGTTCCTTTTACTATTATATTAATATAATAATCATTTAGACTATTTTTACTAATATATCCAGTTACTTTAACATCATTCAATTCTAAAATCCCACTATTAGCAAGTTCTTCTTTCGAAAAAGAATATACTTCATCAATCTCTACTTTGTCTAAAATACCCGAACGTAAACTTGTAATATCTATTTTCATCAAAGTCACCAACACCATTATATATTAAAAACAATTTAAAATCAAACGCCGAAATTTACTTCTATCAACATATATGTTATAATTCAGTTAAGCAAAGACTTTAGGAGTGAGTATAAAATGGATAAAAAAACTAACGATTCAGCCAGTACTTATGTTGAAAAAATTCGCGCTGGCGAAATAACTATTAATGATGTCCCTGAGCAAGAACAAACATTAGAGTTTAAAACACTTTATTATGGCCTGCAAATTATTCTCGATGGTCTAAGTTTTAAAGACCTACCAGAAGAAATGCAAACTGAAGAATTCTTAAATTTAATTAAAGCTGCTTATGAAACGCAAGTTAGGGAGCACACTATAAGCATTGATGACGTTCCAAAGGCATTTTTAACTAAAAGACTTTTAACCACTATGCAACCGCATGATAAACAATCAATTTCCATTAAGGCGCAAAACTATCAAGTTATGAACGAATCAGAAAGTATTCCTAAATCACCAGTAAATGAAGATATGGAAGTTTATAATGAATTCAAAACAGATGCATCACACGAAGCAAGTATCAAGCCTAGTACTAAACACTAGGTTTGTTTTTATTCCATAATGTGTTATAATTCTATACAAGTTTTTTAAAGAGGTGAAATATGAAAAGCGTTGGTATCATTTGTGAGTATAATCCCTTTCATAATGGGCATATCTATCACATCAAAAAAGTTAAAGAAATGTACCCTGACTATCTTATAATATTAGTCATGAGTGGAAACTATACTCAAAGAGGCGAAGTCAGTTTAATCGACAAATGGGATAAAACGAGGATTGCCTTAAACTATGTCGATTTAGTCGTTGAGCTTCCATTCCCATTCAGTACCCAGTCAGCTGACCTTTTTGCTTATGGCAGCACCCAAATTCTCAAACTTTTAAAAGTAAATAGTTTTGTTTTTGGTTCTGAAAGTCCATATTCAGATTTATTAAAAATGGCGCAAATTCAAAAAACTATACAATTTCAAAAATTAGTGAAAGAATCTTTAAACAAAGGCATCAATTATCCAACTGCCCTATCTAATGCTACTTTTAAACTCACTAATATTAAAACTGATAAACCAAATGACTTACTAGGAATTAGTTATATCAAAAATTTAATAGATAGTGATATTGAAATAAAAACCATTAAAAGAACTAATGATTTTCATAATAGTAACTTAAATAGTAATATTATAAGTGCCTCAACCATTAGAAATCTTTTAATAAATAAAAAAGATATTTCCCAATACGTTCCTAAAGAAACTTTAACAAAAATGCAAAACTTGCATTTCACCGAAGATTATTTCCCATATTTAAAATATAAAATAATTAGTGAAATCAATAATTTAAATATTTATCAAACCGTTGATGAAGGCCTAGAAAATAGAATCAAAAAATATATCTATGAAGCTAATTCTTTAAATGATTTAATAACTAAAATTAAAACCAAAAGATATACTTATAACAAATTACAAAGAATGTTTATACATATATTGTGTTCTTTTACCAAAGAAGATGCCAAACAAATGAAAGAAATAGAATACATAAGAGTTTTAGGCTTTAATGAAAAGGGACAAAAATATTTAAAAGAAATAAAAGAACAAATAAACATCCCAATTATTACTAATTACTACCACAATAAAATGTTTGACTTTGAAATCAAAGTAGACATGTTATATCATTTAAATGAAAAAGATAAAGAAAATGAATATGCGAGAATTCCTATTCATTAACTTTATCTTTTATTTTTGACAGTTTGAACAGTAATAAGTTCCCCTACCACCAACTTTAATCTTCATAATTTCCGCATGGCAATTTGGACACACATCTTTAGTATGCACTAAAAGCTCAGTTTGAAATAATCCATGAACACCCTCGCTAGAAGTATAACTTTTAACCGTCGTTCCACCCAGCTCAATCGCTTTTTCCAATACCTTACGGGTGTTTTCGATGATACTAAGCCTTTCCTTATCGCTTAAACTATCTCCAGGCCTTAAAGGATTAATTCCACTTAAAAATAAAACCTCATCGGCATATATATTGCCAATACCAACAATAATACCTTGGTCCAGTAACTGAGTCTTTATTGGTTTGTTATTAAATTTATCCTTTAAATAATCATTAGTAAGTTTATCATCCCAAGGCTCTAACCCAAGCTCATTCAAAGGTTTTGTTTGATAAACCTCATCTTTAGGAATTAAATACATCTTACCAAACTTTCGCGTATCATGATATCTAAGTTCCGTATTATCGGAAAATAAAAATATAACATGCTCATGTTTAACTCTTTCATCACCTAAATTTCTAATGAAATATTTGCCTTCCATTCTTAAATGTGAAAGTAAAAAATAATCATCAAGTTCAAACATTAGCCACTTGCCACGTCTTAAAATATCATTAATTCTTTGATTTGCTATTTGCTTTTTAAATGTTTCCACATCAGGAAAAGCAATAATATTATTCCAATAAACACTGGCCTTAACAATTTTCTTATTTAAAACCTGCCTTTTTAACGTTCTCTTAACAGTCTCTACCTCTGGTAACTCTGGCATTTACTTCACCTCTAACTAACACTTATATTGAAAATACAAAAAGTAACTTTTTATAAAAATATACATTCAAATTGTCACAATTTGTCAATGCACAATTTGTCACTTTTTGACGAAAATTCTCTACTATTATACCGCAAAACAGCTAGAAAATAGATACCTATTCTTCAATCAAAAATTTATAATTAATCTTCCATATCAATTATAACTGGACCAACTTTCTTTTTATCATCCTTTTTACTTTTTCTTACTCGTTTAAATATTTTTCTATATAATAAATATAATAAACCAATGACTAATAAGAAAATAAATGCATAGAAAAATAATATAAAAAAGCCAATCACTATTATAATTCCCAAAACAACTAATAAAACTTGTTTTACTCTATTTAGATTCATTTAATCATCTCCTTTTCTTAGCTATTACTATTATAACAAAAAAGTCTTATATCAGCTATAAAACTTTTTCTTTTATTTCGTACTTATCACCAATAATATTTTTCACATTGTTTTTTAAAATATCATTGACTTTAGAAAAATATAATGTTACTTTCTGTTCTTTACCACTTTGAATATCCAAACACCTAGATACACACATCCCCATATCAATCAAATTAGCTTTGGTATATTTGGTTAAAACCGGAATTAGTAAAGGATAATGCGTACAACCTAAAATAATATTATCACAATCACCAAGTTCCCTTAAATAACCTTTAACCGCATCTTCACATTCCTTAGAATTAACTTTTCCACTTTCAATTAACGGAACAAATAACGGACAAGAGACACTATTTAAAGCATATTTATCAAATGCTTTACTTTTTATCGTCATTGGTGTCCCTAAAATACCCACACTTTCTAAATTATTTTCTTTTATAAATTTTATTGTCGGCGTTAAAACATCAATAATTTTTACTCCATATTTATCCTTGATTTTATCATATAAATTAGAACTAATAGTTCCGCAAGCAATCACGATAATATCTACTTTTTCAAATATTAAAAATTTAATTATTTTATCCGCACATTTTTCTAAATCTTCTAAACTTTTAGTACCATATGGTAAATTTAAAGTATCACCAAAATATATATATTCGTTTAAAGGAAAATCAGTAAGTAAACGTTTAAGTACTGTCAGTCCTCCAATTCCTGAATCAAAAATTCCTATTTTCATGTAAAATCCTCCATACACCATTTTACACTAATTTTCCCAAAATAAAACCCCAAACAAAAAATCTACACTAAAGTAGTGTAAATTTTAGTCCATTTTATTAGGGTCAACTAATATTTTAATAGCACTATCGGTTCCTGAAGTCAAACGTTCATAAGCTTTTTGAACTCCATTAAGCCCAACGATATCACTAACAAATTTCATCACATCAATTTGACCTCTAGCCATTAAATCAATACAAGTTTCAAATTCTTTTTTCGTATAAGCAATCGCTCCTTGAACCGTAATTTCACGCATTACCGCTACCACTATCGGAACAGCAATCGGTTTGGTCGCTACCCCAACTAAAACCACTGTCCCTCCAGGCTTAACGGCCATAATAGCTGACGTTACTGCCGGCTCATTGCCACAGCATTCAATAACCACATCAAAACCATTAAAACGATTAATTAATTTATTAACCTCTTCACTATTAGTGGCATCAACCCAACTATCAGCTACATTTAAATCAACTGATTTTTGACCACGTTCTTTATTAGTTTCCGAAATAACTACATAACTTGCTCCCGCTCTTTTAGCAAACAAAGCTGAAGCTAATCCAATAATTCCACCACCAACAACTAATACTTTAGAACCAATTTTAATATTAGCCAAATTCACTGCATGAAGACCAACCGCCATCGGCTCTGTCATTGCTACTTCTTCATCTTTTAAATTATCAGGAACTTTAATTACCATATCTGGTCTAACACTAATTTTAGGCGCAAGCCCTCCGGGATTAGTTACTGCAAGCCCTGTTGCATAAGTCCAAGTTTCTGGGCAATACTGAATATTTCCAGTATAGCAAGCCTCACAATGACCACAAGGAGAAAGTGGTAAAGCAGTTACTCTATCACCAACTTTTAAATCATTTCTACTGCCTGGGTCAGTAACAATTCCGCAAAATTCATGTCCCATAACCAAACCTTCCGGCTGACCAGCTACCCAGTTATGAATATCAGAACCACAAATACCACACTTTTTAATATCCATTAAGACACTACCATTAGTACTTTTAGGCTCATCAATTTCTTTTACCTCAAATTCTTTAACACCTTTTATTAGAGCACATTTCATATCATTACCTCCTATTATTATCATAACACAAAATACTCTTTTAATCACAAAAAATCAAAAATAAAACTAACAAGAACATTTTACTGGTGTACATTTGAGAGAGAAAAGTAAAACGTCTGTTAGTTTTTTTGGAATCTTTATAGATTCCAGTAGAGTAACTATATATTTCTATAATTACTCTCGTTGGAATTTATAAAGTTAAGATGGACAAGTAGCTGAAGTTTCATATGAATTCGATGGTTTGTTACCGCATACAATTCCAGATTTGTAAGTGTATTTCCCTGTAGAACTTAACCAAATACCACCATTTATATTAGCTGTATTATTTTTAATAGTACCACCATTTAAAACAAAGACACCATCAAATTGAATTCCTCCACCGGTACCAGTCGTGGCAGTATTCCCTGATATAGTGCCTCCTGTCACTGTACAGTTTGTTTTGCACATTATACCGCCACCATAAGTATAAGAAATATTGTTGGAAATTGTCCCACCTGACATGGTTAATACACCATATGTATATATTCCACCACCACTATAAGTTGTAGCCTCATTATTAGAAATGCTCCCGTTCTCTATAAGTAACGTATTGTTTGAATCATTAGCAAAAATTCCCCCTCCAGTTGCAGCGGAATTTTGGGATATTGTACCAGTTTTCATAGTAAAAGTACTAAACCCCTGTCCCAATAAACTACCTAGATAAATTCCTCCACCATAGGTTTGAGCGGTATTTTGAGTTATTTCTCCACCAGCTAAAATCAAATTGGAATTAGCAATCATAACACCGCCACCAGTACTAGAGCGTGCAACATTATTATTAAATTTTCCTCCTTTGATGGTCAATGTATAATCTCTATCTCCAAAGAAAATTCCTCCACCATTAACCCCACTATTATTAGAAATTTCAACATCATTAATAGTTATATTTGAGCTTCGTGCAAGAAAACCTCCACCACCACCAAGATTTGCTATATTGTTAGTTATAATACCTCCATTTATCGTAGCGGTAGCATTATTGAATCTTATTCCACCACCTGCATCATTGTCGTCATTATTATTTTTTATAATTGTACCATCTTCCATAATGAAAATTGAATCATGAATATTTAAGGCCGGCATATTAGCTTTTATTTGTTGACCATCAAAAGTTATATTTTTTAAGGTTAATTGGCCAAGTGAACTTTCAATAAATTCTTCCAAAAAACTAGAATCTCTTGTTATGACATTATTTTCTCCATGTTCACTAGTTAATAATATTTTTTTATCTTCATTAAAATTAGTTGTTTCCATCATGGTTAAATGGTTCATAACATATATATTAGCATTATTACCCGCACTATCATAAGCTTTTTGGATGGTCATGTATGGTTTATTTATGGTTCCATATCCAGTTGCGTCGCTGCCACTATTAGATACATAAAAGTTTTCTCTTTGAACAGTACATGTACTGGCTGCTACTGTATTAGTTCCATCACTTACCTTAGCTACTACACTTCCGCTTTCTCCAAAATATACCATTACTTCATTACTACTTACTTCTATCTCTTCTCCATCTTTAACATAAGTACATTTATATAGTCTTTCGCAACCGCTTGGATAACTTATCTTTACTTCCCCTTCTTCTTCACTACTATATATCGGTACTTCAATATTTCCTGTAGCTGTACTTTTGCTTCCTTCGGCTATTTTCCCACCTTCATTGGTTACTCTCACCTTTATTTCATATTCTGTCCCTTGAGTTAATCCAGTAAAGGTATAGGTATTACTTTCTCTAGTTTCCCAGGTCTTGCCACCGTCTATAGAATATTCGTATTTAACTATTCCACTTTCAGCATCATGGGCACTTACTACTACTGTTATACTATTAGTGGTTGAAGTTGTATTTACACTATCTATTATTGGAGCGGTTGCATCTATTTCTTCATATATCGCATATAACGTTATATCATTTGATCCCATATTTAAACTAGTTAAACCTTCATGAGCATCTTTATCAGTATTCCATCCAACAAAATCATAATACTGTTTA